>NZ_JABAIA010000005.1 GCF_012641275.1 Chitinophaga varians
ATCTTATGGTGGTTTTGCCAAGGGTGTTCACCTCTTCCCATTCCGAACAGAGAAGTTAAGCCCCTTATGGCCGATGGTACTGCACTATCATGCGGGAGAGTAGGTAGCTGCCATATTTATTAAGAAAAGCCCTGGTGTTCATACATCAGGGCTTTTTTGTTTTTATATCTTCCTATAGCCTGACTGCCACACCCCCAAAAAATAAACCCACCGAAAACAGCTGTTCCGGTGGGCAATCTATCTACCTAAAGTAAAAATCAAAAGGTTATCTTCTCCTGTCTTTTCTGAAATCATCATACCAGTGCGCAATATTTACTGATACGCCCATGGAAAAAACTACTGGTTGGAAATAGTTGTTCATCCGGTTATACTGCGTATTGTCTTCCGTCAGCGGAACGGCAATCAATAACTGCGACTGGAATTTGACGTACTTGTAGCCTGCTCTTACTGTAAAAGTAGGTTCGTAGAATACCGTGGGTTTATCCGCAATACGTACAAAATCGCTTTTAGCAGTGGCATCGTTCTCAAATGCCCGGGGGCCCATATAGGTATCATAAAAATTCACACAGGAAAAACGGCTGCTGAAAGCCGCTTCCACAACGGGATGTACGAAACCGATACTCGGCTGGATGAATATTTTGGAGAACCTGTTGCGTAAACGGTAATCTTCGCGGTTAACGCCTTCCGCATCGGCACCGGAAGCTAACGTTCTGAAGCTTCCGGCCCCACCGCCTGCAAACACGTCAAAGACCATTCTTTTCTTCGGGTCCAGCGGCTTGAAAAAGCCGATAGCGCCTTCTCCCATGCCACCACGGAGATCGCCGTTGATGAACAGGTCGTCAGAAGGATAATTTTCCACTCCGGGATTAACCTGGTACACATAGTGGCCGTTGGCCATGATCGCGATGTTGTTGGTCAGGGCGAAAGCTGTTTGCAGGTTATAAGGCGTAATACTGGCCTTGAATTCGTTTTTCTCCTTCAGGAGCGGCACGTTGGCAGCATTAGGGGCATAAATGTGTTTGCTGCACGAAGTAAGCCCTATGGCCGCGTACAGGCACAGGCCCGCGAGATAACTAGGTTTCATAAAGTTGCAGGTATTGTTTGCTAATGATGGTTGCGTATCAGTTCTTTTGGACCATGGTTGATTCCCGCTGGATAAGTTCTACCGGAAAAACAAAGTTTTTGGTGACCTTACTGTTCTCTTCATGGTTGATTAGTTTCACGATGGTCTCCACTGCCTTTTGACCCATGTTATAGCCCGATTGTTCGATTGTTGTGAGCGAAGGGGAGATAATACGGGAGGAGAGGTCATTCGAGTATCCTACCACCTTTATTTGCCCGGGAACGGCAATGTTCCGTTTGTTGGCTTCCTGGATAAAAGCTACAGCAGAGCTGTCGTTGGCAGCAAACAACCCGTCGGGCAGGTTTCCTTTATCAAATAACTCCCTTGCGGCCTGACCAGCGGCATCCATGGTAAGGTTATGGATGTATACCAGTTGTTCATCATAGGGGATGTTGTATTTGGCAAGCGCTTCTTTGTATCCTGAAAGTCTTTGCTGGTAAAGGTTACAGGTAAGCTGGCCGGAGAAGTGCGCAATCCTTTTACAGCCCTGTTTGATCAGGTGTTCCGTGGCCAGGAAGCCGCCTTTAAAGTCATCGCCGGTGATGCTGTAGCCTGGAAAGTCTACCGGTACGCGATCGTAGAATACAAGGGGAATATTGTTTTTTATAAAAGGGCTGAAGTGGTCGAAGTTGGTGGTGAACATGGAAGCTACCGCCAGCAAGCCGTCTACCCTGAGAGAGTAGAAGGTGTGCGCCAGTTCCTTTTCCATGGCCACTGTTTCATCGGATTGACCGATTACGATACTAAAGCCGTACTTGTGTGCTTCATGCTGGATACCGCTGATGGCGGTACTTTGGAAGTACATGGAGGTACGTGGTACGATCAGCCCGATGATGTTGGAGCGTTTTTTACGCAGGCTGGATGCTATCCAGTTGGGCACATAGCCCATATCCATGGCTGTCGCCTGAATTTTTTCCCGGGTTTCCTCGTTGATCAGCGGATTGTTCTGCAAAGCGCGTGACACCGTGGACGCGGACAAATTCAGTTTCTGAGCAATGTCGTATATCGTTATTTTATTGGTACGCTCTTTCACTTTTGAGGCTGTATTTGTATTAAAGGTAAAGCTATATTAAGCAATTTCCGCAATAATATGTACAGCTGCCCGGGGGAGATGCAAAATGAAAAATCCCCTTCCGGAAGACGGAAGGGGATTCTGTATTTTTCGTATATACTTATCCGTTATTTAGGGTCCAGCGCTTTGGAAATACGTGCGATGAGGTCCTGATAGTGATTGCGGGTCATCGCATCACCGGAGGCGGCAGCCGCACGGAGGTCAGTTCTGAGCGAGGAAAGTTGTGCGCGGGCGATACCGGCAGCATCTGAGCGGGACGCGTCAGGAGCGCCAAAACCAGGGATCGGGCTTGGTGCAGCAGGGGCCAGCATACCCGTCAGGTTGTCAACATAAGTACGTTGCAGGTTGCGGCGATAGTTGTCTACCGCCTGGTGCGCATATACTTCCGTGAAGATGGCTTTCTTCAGGTCGTTGAGCATTTCCAGTGGCTGGTAGGCAGCAGCGCCCAGGGCGGCTTCGCCTGCGCTCAGTTTATTGAGTGTATTAACAGAGAGCAGTCTGCCGAGAACCGGCGCCTGTGTGGACATGACCAGTGCTGTACCGTCGCCGCCGATGCGGCTGAGGAGGTCCTGGTTGACCAGCCATTTAGGCGTGGTAAACAGTTGCTGGGAGAGGAACTGGACCGCTTCTTTCTGCGTGGCTTTTGGAACGTATTCGTATACAGCGCCTTCCTGTTCTACTGTTTTAGGTGTTTCGTAGATACCGCCCACATTTTTGGTAACATGGCCCATGTAGCGGCCGAACTGGGAAACCACTTCTTTATACAGTTCAGAGAGGTTGGTGTATCCTTCGTTATTGACGCGTGTCCAGGCGAGGAGGTTAGGCATGATGCGCTGCAGGTTTTTGATACCATAGGTGCTGGCTTTCATGGCATTGTCGCCGAGGTCTTCATTTTGTGAGCGCGGATCGTTAGGATTGGATTCGGTACCGAACCAGTATTTTTTATCCTTCAGTTTTTCCACTGTCATTTTATTGAGGACCGGTGTTTCTGCTTCCGGTGTTTTAGCATCGGGCAGCAACTGATATCCCCATTGGATAGCCCATTTATCGTAATAGTTGATACGTGGGTAAAGATCGGCCCCGGAGATGCCGTCACCTGGTTGCGCCACGTAGTTGAAGCGGGCGTAGTCCATGATAGAAGCAGCATGGCCGTTCTTTTTCACCCATTCTTTATCGCGTAGTTTTTCCACTGGATAAGTAGAGCTGGAGCCGAAGTTATGACGGAGGCCGAGAGTGTGGCCTACTTCATGTGAAGAAACGAAGCGGATGAGATCGCCCATCAGTTCATCGCTGAACTGCATGTTGCGGGCACGAGGGTCGTTAGGGGAAGCCTGTACAAAGTACCAGTTACGCAGCAGGCGCATCACGTTGTGGTACCAGTTGATATGGCTTTCCAGGATTTCGCCGGAGCGGGGATCGTGAATATGGGGGCCGCTGGCGTTGGGCACTTCAGACGGTTTGTATACGATGGCGGAGAAGCGGGCATCCTCGATGGACCAGGTGGAGTCTTCCGCTTTGGTGGGGGCCATTTTAGCGATGATGGCATTTTTGAAGCCAGCTTCCTCGAAGGCGGACTGCCAGTCATTGACACCCATGATAAGATATTTACGCCATTTGGCCGGAGTAGCCGGATCAATATAGAACACGATAGGTTTCTGTGGTTCCACGAGTTCACCGCGTTTATATTTTTCCATGTCTTCCGGTTTGGGTTCGAGGCGCCAGCGGGTGATCATCTGGAGTCTTTTCACGCCTTGCGGATCGGCGTCGAAGTCTGTCACACCGGTGGTGAAGAAGCCTACACGGGGATCGAAGTAGCGTGGTTTCATGGGAACGGCGGGGAGCAGGACCATGGAGCTGTTGAGCTCAACAGTAGCGAAGCCTCCCGGAGCGGGCGGCATACCAGGGGCAGCCGGGCCTCCCATGCGGGAATATGTTTTAACGGTTTTGATTTCAGTGTTCATGGGATAGGACCTTACATCGGAGATGTAGGATTTATCCGGTTGAGCGCCACCGAGCTTCAGCATGCTTTTTATCATGCCGTCGAAGAAGAGGATATCGTTATCGCCGGCGATATATTCCGTGAGATCGATTACGCTGCCGTGGCCTGATTTAGAGAATGCTTTGATATCAAAAGCTGCTACGATAGGCTGGAGGTTGGAGTTCATCACAGCGGTGAACATGGGCTGTGTAGAGTCTTTTGATACTTCCGAGTAGGAGATATTTTTAAGGAAGATGCGGTTGTTAGGTCCTTTTTCGAAGCGGATCACGTTTTCGCCGATGATGTCTCCGGAGAAGCCCATCATTTGCGCGCGCAGGCCTGCGGCGGATTTGGAGATCCTGTTGACTACGAGTACGTCTCTGCCGAGGAGGGAGTCGGCTATTTCGAAGAAGTAGCGGTCATCCTGTTTGTACACATTGAACAGTCCGGAATCTGCAGTGGCTTTATCGTTGATAACTTCCGCGAAGGGTTTGACAGCGGGTTTGGGGCCCGGTTTGATCATGGGAGGTTTGGCGGTAGTGTCTTTAGCCGGGGCGGTAGTAGTTGGCGGTGTGGCGTTTTTCTTTTTCCGCTGGGCCGCAGCGGGGGTAGAAACGGATGTGCTGAGGCAGGCGATACCGGCCGCTGCGAGCATCAGTTTCAGGTGGCGTGGTTTGTACATTTGATTGATTGGTTTTTGTGTAACGTTCGTTTTTTTTTAAATGGGATTGCAATTACGTACATAAAGTATTAACTTATGAGGAAAATCCATAAGCGTGTGAAAGGGCGTAGGAATGGAAAAAAGGCGGGTTAAAGGCGGTGATGGAAGTTAGCACAGTAGTTGCCATACCAACTTTTTTATGTAATCATTTATTGTTATAGCATATAATATTTTTATATAGCAATAAAAGGGGAGGATAGAAGCGATGTCGCTACAGTGTTGAATTTGAAGAGGGGATAGGGGAAAAAGTGTGCAGGCGGGTAAGCTAAAACCAATTAGCGGTGTCTCAAAGTGTTGACTGGCGCGGGAATAAATATGTTCTCAGATTTGTAAGATTTCTGTTGGAACATTTGAATTTTTTCTTAAATTGTGCGTCCAACTTTGAAAAAAATTAAACGCTTTCAAATTTTTGGGACAGTAACAAATTAGAGGACTGCATATTATTGGTTATTTGCTGATGTAAGTGTTTGCTCAAAACAAAAAACAAGTGGTTGAAAAGCCCTGTGGTAGGGCTTTTGTGGTGTAAGGTTAATTTTTGTGGGTTTTTTTGGGCTGCACTTGTTTTTTTGGGCCAACCTTATAACTTTGCGAATCGCTCATTAAAGAGTAAATTAAAGAGTAAATTGAGTGCTGGGAAGCATTCCACAATGAGAAATTGTAAATCGTAACTTCTAACAAACAATAGTTTAATTTTTAACACTAAAATTTCAATCAACATGGCTGAGACTAAAACAACTGTGACTGCAGCTACAGCTAAGGCTTCTTCTCATCAACCTAAAAAGTCGTCCAACCTGTTCGCGGCGTTGGCTGTGCCTATCTGTTTAGTGATAGGATTTCTGTTTTTCTTTTTTGTATTAGGTAATCCAGCCAACTTCCAAGGTAATAACCCAGATGGTCACCCAATTGATTCTGGTATTGGCAAGTGGTTTGGCACCGTTTACAAAGGTGGATATGTGGTACCTATCCTGATCTCTGTATTGCTCGTTTGTCTGACTTTCGTAATTGAGCGTTTCCTGTACCTGTCTAAAGCTAAAGGTAAATTCAGCGGTTCTGAGCTGGTACGTAAAGTACAATATCACCTGGCTAACAAAAATGTTGACGCAGCTTTAGCTGAGTGTGACAAACAAAAAGGTTCCGTTGGTAACGTACTGAAAGCTGGTCTGAAAAAGTACAAAGAAATGATGACCAACTCTGAGTTGGACACAGATCAGAAAATCCTGACCATTAAAAACGAAGTTGAAGAAACTACCGCTCTGGAACTGCCAATGATGGAAAAGAACCTGGTGTTCCTGTCTACCATTGCTTCCGTAGCAACCCTGCTGGGTCTGTTCGGTACAGTATTGGGTATGATCAAAGCGTTCTCTGCGATGTCTTCCGGTGGTGCACCAGACTCTGCACAGCTGGCGTTAGGTATCTCCGAGGCGTTGATCAACACCGCTCTGGGTATCGGTACTTCCGCTATCGCGATCATCATGTATAACTACTTTACTACCAACATCGATGGCATCACTTATGCTATTGACGAGTCCGGCTTTACTTTAACACAGAGCTTTGCTGCCAACCACAAATAATTTTGTGGAATTTAAGCGGTTTTGAATCTAATTAAAGTAAACCATAAAAAAAGTAAAGATGCCTAAAGTTAAAATGCCCAGGAAAAGCACGGCTATTGACATGACAGCAATGTGTGATGTGGCTTTTCTGCTCTTAACTTTCTTTATGCTGGCAACGAAGTTCAAACCGGACGAACCGGTAACGGTAGTTACCCCGTCTTCTATCAACACTACTCTTTTACCTGATTCTGATGTGTTATTATTCACAGTAGATAAGGACGGCAGGGTGTTTTTCAGCATGGACGGCCAGCCCAAAAGAAAAAAAATGATCGAGGACCTGAACTCACAGTTCAAGCTTGGTCTGTCTGACAAAGAAATGAAAAGCTTTGTCACCGGCGCCAGCGTTGGTACTCCGCTCAAAGACCTGAAAAATTACCTGTCTCTTTCTGAAGACGAGCGTAAGAAACAAGGTCTGGATAAGGGAATCCCTACTGATTCCGCTAACAATGAATTAAAGACCTGGATTGAGTACGGCATGGCTGCGCAGGAAGGTAGCATCAACAAGGTGAAATACTGTATCAAAGCAGACAACGCCACTCCTTATCCCAAGATCAAGGAAATTCTGGAAACGTTCAAACAGAAACATATCCAGAAGCTCAACCTGGTAACAAATCTGAAAGCAGCCCCTCAAGGTACTGCCGCATGGCAGGAAGAGCAGGCTGGCGGTAAGAAGAAAGAGTAGTAAACGGTAGCAATAACTTCCTGGCCTGGAAGGCTACTGATTTAAAAACGAAAAAAAGAGCTACTATGGCAGAAATGGATACCAGCAGTAGTGGTGGTGGGAAGAAACACGGTGGAACGAAATCGAAGAAACAATCTACACGCGTAGACATGACTCCGATGGTGGACCTGGGTTTTCTTCTGATTACCTTCTTCATGCTTACCACTACAATGAGCAAGCCCAAAACCATGGACTTGATCATGCCAAAAGATACCAAGGATGAGAAAGAGCAGAACAAAGTAAAAGAAAGTACTGCGCTGACCATCCTGTTGGGAAAAGATAACAGAGTATACTATTACGAAGGTTTGGCACAAGACCCGAATGCATCAGCAAATCCGGAATTCTTCAAAGCAAGTTCCTTTGCCAACAAAGGAGGTATCCGCGATGAGATCATCAAGAAAAGGGATGAAGTGTCCAAAATGAGGAATGCAAAAGGAGAACCAGAAGATGTGGTTGTCATCATCAAAGCTGACGACGACGCAACTTACGCCAACTTCGTGGACATTCTGGACGAGATGGCCATCAACCGCATACAGCGTTATGCGACTGTTGACATCAGCGACCAGGACAAAACATGGATCAAGCAGACAGAAGCTGCTAACGGTGTTAAATAGCTTTTGTGGAATTAATCAAATTTTTGCATCCATATAAAAATTACAATTAACAATGGATTCAGCTAAAGTCTTAAAGTCCGATTTTCTTGATATCCTGTTTGAAGGCAGGAACAAGGATTATGGGGCTTATGATCTGAGGAGAAAGTATAACGCGCGGGTGCGGAATGCCATTCTGGGTACCGTGTCTTTGTTCGTCGTGTTCTTCCTGGCTTATATCATCACCAACTACGTAAAAGCTTCTGAAGGTGACAACAACAAGAAGCCGGTGATCCAGGAGATCAAGATGGAAGACGTGAAACTTCCGGATGATCCGAAAACGCCGCCACCGCCTCCTCCGCCGCCGGCACCACCGCCGCCGGTTAAACCTTCAGTGCAGTTCACTCCTCCGGTGATCAAGAAAGATAACGAAGTACCACCGGACGAAGAACCGCCAAAACAGGCAGATATTAAAGAAAAATCCATCAGCACTAAAACTGTGGAAGGTGACCCGAACGGTATCGATGCGGGCCTGCTGGAAGACAGTAAAGGTACTGGTGTGGTAGAAGCGCCACCTGCTCCTGCAAAAGAAGAGATCTTCACTTTCGTAGAGCAGCCTCCTACCTTCCCGGGTGGTGAGGACGCACTGGCCAAATACCTGAGCAAAAACATCCGTTACCCACGCGTTGCGCAGGAAAACGGCATCTCCGGTACTGTATTCGTACAGTTCGTAGTTGACTCAGAAGGTAACATCAAAGATGTGAAAACAGTAGGCGCTGCAAAAGGTGGCGGTCTGGAAGAAGAAGCTGTCCGCGTGGTAAGAACCATGCCTAAATGGAAAGCTGGTAAGCAAAACGGCCGCCAGGTTTCTGTACAGTTCAACCTCCCGATCCGCTTTACACTGCAAGAGTAGTACTGCTTCGAGATATTACACAAAAGCCCCGTTTCAAGCTACTTGAAACGGGGCTTTTGATTTTTAGTACCTTTGCCTTTCGTAAAAAAACTCGTACCGGTATGCTGGGAAAATTAACAGGATTTGATGACACCATTGTGGCAGTCGCCACCGCGCCGGGACTTGGCGCTATCGCCGTTATCAGGCTTAGCGGCAGTCAGGCATTTCCTATCTGCAACACCCTCTTCCCTGGTAAAGACCTGCTGCTGCAGGCCAGCCATACCCTCCATTTCGGCAGCCTCGTACATAACGGTCACGTGATCGATGAAGTAGTGGTCAGCCTCTATAAAGGGCCCCGTTCCTATACCGGAGAAGATGTTATAGAGATCTCCTGCCACGGTTCGCCCTATATACAACAACAAATCATCGAAGCCACCATCGCAGCAGGCGCCCGTCTCGCCAAACCCGGCGAGTTTACCCAGCGCGCCTTCCTCAACGGGAAACTGGACCTCACACAGGCCGAGTCCGTAGCCGACCTGATCGCCAGCAATTCCGCTGCCTCCCATCAGACAGCGATGCAGCAGATGCGCGGCGGCTTCTCCAAAGAATTGCACACCCTTCGCGAACAACTCATCACCTTCTCTGCGCTTATTGAACTGGAGCTGGACTTCAGCCAGGAAGATGTGGAATTTGCCGACAGGACCCGCCTGTATGAACTGGTGACCAACGCCGCCACCACTATCCGCCATCTCATCGACTCCTTCCGTATGGGCAACGTCATCAAAAATGGCGTCAACACCGCTATCGTTGGGAAACCTAACGCCGGCAAATCGACCTTGCTCAATACACTTCTTAATGAGAACAGGGCCATCGTCAGCGATATCGCCGGTACCACCCGCGACACCATCGAGGAAGTCCTCAATATCGACGGCATCCTCTTCCGCCTTATCGATACCGCCGGTATCCGCGACAGCGCCGATACCATCGAAACCATCGGCGTACAAAAAACCATGGAGAAAATCCGTGAAGCCGGTGTGGTAGTCTACCTCTTCGACGTCAACGAACTCTCCGCCGAAGATATCCGGCAACAGGTGCAGTCTTTCGAAGCAGACAATATCAACTTCCTCCTCGTCGGCAATAAAACTGATGTCACCGGAGAAGCCGCTACCCGCGCCAAATTCGACGGCCTTCCCATCCTTTTTATCTCCGCCAAAAACCATGAACATATCCAGGACCTGAAAGATAAACTGGTGCAGAAAGTGATGGCAGGCGATATCAATACAGAAGATACCATCATCACCAATGCCCGGCACCATGCCGCCTTGCAGGAAGTGCAACAGTCACTGCTGGATGTGAAAAACGGGATGGACAACGGGCTGCCAGGAGACCTGCTGGCACTGGACATACGACGCGCACTTCATTATCTTGGTGAAATCACCGGGGAAGTGACGAATGAAGACAGGCTGGATTATATTTTCAGTAAGTTTTGTATCGGAAAGTAACTACCTTCCTTCATTTGTTTTTCTTTCTTTATAATGTGCTATGACGGCGGGTGTTACTTGTCCCATACGTTAAGAACTCAATTATAATCGAGCAAACGTTTCACCACGTCGGTGTAACTGTACCCATATTGCCGGTTAATCCGGTCCAGACAAGCGTCAATAATATACAAAGGCTGCTGCCGGTCATAACTGACCACTACCGAACGATCAACTAAAGACGTGATTTTCGCTGGAAGTTTATCCGGGTTTAAAACATGGAGTTCATCCGGATGAAATTTATCCAGACTGGTAGTGGGTAATAACGTGAGCCCATAGGCTGTGGTAATACTACTTTTCAACGCTACACTTTCCAGCGATTTAGGAAAGGTCCGGTTATACGTATCTAATATTGCAGCCAGCTCCAGCTCATTTGCACCATCCTGTAATAATACTCCGACCTGTCTGTTCTTTCCAAACAGAACTTTTCTGCCGATGGTTATTTTATTACTGAAACTAATGGGAATACTCTTATGTGCCATTTGTTCAGCAGGCGGGGCGTGGTGGATTAACTGGCTTACCCGTAACATCGTTTGACGACCGAAAAGGGTGTCAATGATGGACAACGCGCCGTCAGTAGCGTTAGAGACCCCCGCAGTGCTGTATAAGTTTCCGCTATGAGTTACCCGAATATTGTTAACCCATAACGGCTTATCATATTGCTTTCGGATAGCATTGAAATCAGATGCATGGGCAGTAAGCGGCTTACCATCATAAATACCGGTGGCCGCCGCTGTCAACGCGCCATCGCAAACAGAAAGCATGATCGTGGTATCATGATAATGTTTTTTGATCCAATTAATAATCGCTGGATTTTGATGGCGGGCATCCATCGCAGACAAATTAGGAATAACGATCACCCGGGCATTGATGCCGGTGGAATCGAATTCATCGAAGGAAAAATGAGGCAGGAGAAAAAGCCCCTTTCGCATGATAATCGGCTCTTTTTTGGGGGCGACAACATACACATTTAACATCCCGGTGGCGCTGAACAGGTAATATGGTGCCATCAGGTCGAAGATCTCAGTTCCCTCATTATCTGCGATAAGTAATACAGTCTTTTTGGTGGAGTCAAAGCCCGGACGTTGGTCGCTGAAAGTGGAAGGACCATTAAATGTTTTCCATCTCGTAAACTCCCGGACAGGGGCACAGGCGTGAAAAAGCCAGATCGTGGTCATAGCAGTAATCAGGAGGATGCAGTAAGTCACTTTATTATTTTTCACTTTTGCGATGTTTTTTTTGTATTCTTTGTAATTGCCGGGCAGATTTGAATCCGCATTCCGAGGCTATTTTAGTCATGGTGTATTCAGGATTATTACGAAGGGTGAGCGCTTTTTCGAGCCGAAGACGGGTAAGATATTCGTTGATTGTTATGCCTGTGGCTTCTTTAAAAATCCTGGTGAGGTTTCTGGGGCTGCTGTTAAAAAGGTCTGACAACCGCTCTACTGTCAGGGACTGGTCCAGATGGCTGATCATATAATCCTGCAGCTGGTGAATCTTTGGGTTGATGTGATTCCTGTAATCCAGGTAGACGTGCTGTTGGCTATGTTTAGCGCCTCTACGGTGATATATCACTAATCCCCTGGAGACCTGATTAGCCAGTAATGGCCCCTGCCATTCTTCCAGGATGGACAAGGCCATATCAATTCCGGAGCTGATGCCCGCACTGGTATAGATATTTCCGCTTTTGACGAACAACACATTGGTCAGTACACGGGCTTTAGGGAACATGTTTTGCAGGAGGTCCGTGCTCCTCCAGTGAGTGGTACAGTCACGGCCGTCCAGTAATCCGGCGCTGCCCAGGATGAAGGCCGCATTGCATACCGAGCAGATATTAACCTCCCGGGCGGCACAATCGCTTAGCCAGCGAAAGAAGGAAGCTTCAATGTCAGGGCGTCTTTTCAGGCCTTCAAAATAGAACCCGGGAATGAAAAGAAAATCACCTTTCCCCAGTATCGCTTTCCGGTAATTCCTGATTTTTCCCAAAGGCAACCCCACGGCGGTATCGTGTTGCTGGTCTATAGCATAAAATGCTATGTCAATTTCAACGCCCATCAGACTAGCTTCCCTGAATACCTGGGCGGGCCCCGCCAGATCTAAGAGCTCCACAAGCGGAGGCAGGATAAAAGCAATTTTTTTAGTCATCTCACAAAAGTAGTCTTGTTACACTTTCCGTAAAGGACAATGATGCGTCATATTGAGCCATGCCTGAATGGCGAAGCAAACCGCGACCGGGTTCTGTCCGGGGGGAATGCTTATCTGCAAAAAGGCGATAACATTTCCGCAAAAAACAGGCAGTAAAAATGTGTCGGCCTGAAACCTCCATTCCCAAGTGCGAAACGTTGATAGGAATGCGTCCATCATAGGCTGCTTTCGGTGACTTTTGCACACCTGAAAGCTGATGTAAATCCCTGAAAAAACTAATAGAGGACCATGCCTGGTTTCTACAGGCGTGGCCCATTTTTTTGAATGCTTCCCACCATACCAGGTGTATAGACCATATTAATGATTTTATTTTGATAAAAATCAATTCTATATTGACCTCTTTCCAAAAAAATTGGTTGAAAATTACGTCACGTAAAAAACTTTATATAGGTTTGAGAAAGAAGTGAAAGAGCATTCGGAGCAAAGTAAAAAAGTGACTCACTTTTTTTTTAATTTTTTAGCTAAAACGTTTAACTAAAGAGCGAAAAAACGTTTAGCATATTTCGTCCAGCGCGAAGGAACCTACAACATTTACTTCCTAAACAATAAACTCAACTAAGATCAGCAGAAATTTGAAAGATCGGACTGCCTTTAAGTAATCAACCAGAGTTATCACTAAATCAGTTTTTTATCAATCACTTGTTATTCCAGGTATATGCACGTTAAAATGTTTTTATCGTCAGGTAGCGTTGGTGAGCAGTAAGTAATGTCTTTCAGGCACGGCACCTTTATCCCGTATATCAAAACAGCCGGACATGGGCTACGGAGGTTGAAATAGCGCATAGCTACCGCTTTTGCAAGAAAGTATGGACCAAAAAAAGAGCACCGGTTTCACAAAAGAGCACTCCAATAGATCCAGTCATATCAACGGGATTAAAATTGCCCGGGAGAACGGGTAATACCCTTTATCCGGCGGGGAAGCCAGTTTCGCCTGAATGCCTTAATGCACTATCTCTATTTCTCTGCCTACCGTCAGTATCATCAGCACTGTATGTTTGATATGATAGGTTTTGACCACATCGATCGCTGATTGATGTAACGGATGCCTGCGCCCGCAACCGGCAGATCTCTATGCTTGATATTATACTAAAACCATTTCTATTCAATTCTAAAAAATAAGATGATGCAGTCAACCAAAAGATGTCTTTTGCTTTTTATGCTTTTTTGCATAGGGAGCATGTTTGCCTATGGGCAAGGAAAAATGGCGGTTTCAGGTACGATCAAGGACGCCACCGGCAACGTTCTTGAGGGAGCCACCGTGAGTGAAAAGGGTACCTCTAACTGGGTGCCTACCGGTAAGGGTGGTCATTTTACCATCAATGTACAACCAAATGCAAAGCTGGTCATTTCTTATGTTGGGTTTGTAACCCAGGAACTGCCGGCCACATCTTCGATGCAGATAACACTGGTCGCCAATGTCCGGACCGCTGATGAAGTGGTGGTTACCGCCCTGGGTATCAAAAAACAATCTAAAGCCCTGGGATATGCGGTATCCAAAATCGATAATGACAGGATCCTGGCCAGCGGCACACCTACCAATGCCTTACAGGCGCTCTACGGGGCCGCTCCCGGCGTACAGGTGGCAGCTACGGCAGCCGGTCCTTCTGCCGGGATGAAAATCAACATCCGTAATGCGGTATCTTTTGATCAGAATTCATCAACGCGTCCGCTTATCGTTGTAGATGGTGTTCCTATTCATGACCAGAATACGCAAATGGGTTTCGGGGCTACCGACCGTGACAATGGAACTGGTATTAACGATATCAACCCCGATGACATCGCTTCCATGGAAATTTTGAAAGGAGCGAAAGCATCAGTACTGTATGGTAGTGAAGGGGCCAACGGCGTACTGTTGATTACCACTAAAAGCGGCGCCAAAGGCAAAGGACTGGGCGTGGCTGCTTCTTTTACAACTTCATGGGACCGTGCAGCATTCCTTCCTAAATTACAAAATGAATATGGAACAGGCTCCAGTCCCAGCAACTCAAGGAATGACGCCCAGGGATATTATATTGATGCAAATGGAAAGAGAGCGCTGGCAACTACATTAGGAGATGGTTTTGGTGCAGCTGCCTTTGGACCAAAATTTGACCCGAGCGTGAAGCTGTTGTGGTGGGATGGCGTGGAAAGACCATGGCAGGCACAAACCAAAAATATTTATAATGATCTTTACCAAACCGGGCATCAGAACACAACCAATGTGGCTTTAAGCGGAGGAAACGACCAGGGACAGATCCGTTTTTCATACACTAATTTAAGTATGACCCCTATCAGGCCAGGTTCAGATTATAACAAAAATACTTTCAGCCTGAATGCGTCCTACAAGTTAAACAATAACGTCACTCTTAAATATACCGGCAACTTTTATATCTCCAAAAACGTGAATGCCGCCAACCTGAGCACCATGAACGGGGAAGGCCAGCAGGCGGAGATCGGGGCATTTAGCGCTGATATCAATGTAGGCTTATTAAAATCGCATTTGCTAACACCTGACGGATATAATTACTTCGCCAACCCAAGCCTGAGAAATTTGATTTCCAATGGCAGGAAAGGAGTGGTTGGTTATCTATGGGACCAGCTCCAGAATAAATCTACCTTTACAAGACTACACAATATCCAGTCTTTGTCTGCCGATATAAAACTCACCAATATATTCAGTGCTACGTTGATGGGTGGCATAGATTATAGTACCGAGAGGAACGAGTATAAAGGCAAATTGCTGGACCCGCAGTTAATTGGCCCTAATAGTGGCTTCATGTACAGCGATGTAACAAATGTCTATAAGAACACCTATGGCCAGGGTATGCTTAACTTCAATACCAAAATAAACAGCGATTTTGATTTGTCTGGTTTTGTGGGTGGCGTGATCAGGAAAAATTACACGGAAGGGAAAGGCGCATCTGTGAATGGTTATGGACAGCTGGTTATTCCAAACTATTTCTCATTTAATAACTTGCCATTGGGCGTGCAGCCCCAGTACCAGTTTACAAACGGGCAGGATATCCTATACAGCTTGCTGGGATCGGCGCAACTGGCATGGAGAAACCAGGTGTATATAGAGGCACAGGCCAGACAAGACTGGTCGTCTATTTTACCTCCAAACCAGAACAGTTATTTCTACCCTGGTATAAGCGCAGCGTGGATACTGAGCGAAAGCCTGAAATTGCCGGCAGTATTTGATTATGCTAAAGTAAGGGCTTCATGGGCCGATGTGGGACGTCCCGGACCACGCTATTTCAGCAACGTGAACTATTCTACTTCTCAAACTGGTGGTGGTTATGTGCTTACCCCTCCGGCCGATCTTCCTCCTATGGGTACCGATGGTCAGCCCAATTTGAAACCTGAGCGTAAACGCGAATTCGAAGTAGGTTTTGAAACATACCTGCTCCAGAACAGAAGGATTGGTGTGGATTTCTCTTATTACAAATCAAATATCTACGACCAGATCATGGCAGTAGCAGCTCCTCCGGGAATGGGTGTTAAAAATGTGAGGATGAACGCTGGTAATGTGATGAACAAAGGATGGGAGCTGGCGATTAAAACAAAACCCATTTTAACGAAAGACTTTGAATGGGACGTGAACCTGATGTTTGCACACGGTAAAACATATGTGGAAAAACTGGATGGAAAACTGCAATCGCTCACCTTATGGAATGCTTTCGGCGCAGTGAATGCAGTGGCGAATGTGGGTGAGGAATATGGCCAGCTTTACCTGACCAAATCTACCTACACCTATAACAATCCAAATGATGCGAATGACCCGAACAATGGAAAAAGAGTTGTCAATGCTGCCGGATCGGCCTATGATTATAAGAGCACGGCGAAGTTGATCGGTAAAACGATCCCTGATGTGACAGGCGGATTTTTTACGTCTTTTTCCTACAAAAAAATACGTCTTATCGCAAACATTGATTACCAGTTTGGCGCTACTTTCCTGTCCGGTTCAGAAACCTATATGATGGCTGCCGGCGCGTTAAACGAAACATTGAAATACAGAGACGAGGCACATGGCGGCGCTGCTTATTATTTAGATGCGAATTCCAAAAAAGTGGCGGGCACAAATCCCAATGGCGGCCCCACCTTTCACGATGGTGTGATATTGGACGGTGTTAGCACTGACGGTAAAACGAACACCAAAGTGGTTTCCGCTGACAACTATTACTATGACTCTTATTTTTCAAATGGCTTCTTCCCTGAAGACAGGATCTTTAAAAGCGATTATGTAGCACTGCGCAATATAGCTATCGATTACACCGTGAGCTCAAAGCTCTCTCAGAAGATCCGCATGAGCAGCCTGATCATATCAGTTTTTGCCAACAATGTGGGTTACCTCTATAAAGCCGCACCCAATTCAGTACCTGAATCAACCAACGGTACCGGATGGGGCGTAGGTTCCTATGGAACAACTGCATTACCCTCACAGCGTTCAATAGGTATTTCTATCAAAACTAAATTCTAAAAACAACTAAGATGAAATATATACACTTAAAATCATTTTTCTTGCTTACGTTGTTACTATCTTCTGTGGCATGTAAGAAGAAACTGGACGATCTGTACCAGAATCCTGATGGCTATTCGAAAGACATGGCTGATAAGTCCGGAGTAAGCGTTATCGCCGGGTTCTTCACTTCTCAGCTGACCCAGGGCTTCTTTCTTAGTGGTGATTATGGTTCTGTTTATCACCAGGTAAGAAGCGGGGACAGGATTATGGCGAATGCCGTTCAGATTTATAACGTTACCACGGAAGGAAGCACCTACACGCTTGCAGATGTTGAGCATGACTGGGGCACGGGCGGATTTAACGAATCTGTTTTTAATTTTGTTAATACACAGTGGATCACGCCGATACTTTGGGCACAACGTGAATACAACCTGACGCCGCAAGCTAAGCGGACCAATCTGGATAGTCTGTATATCACGTTAATGCATGTGTTAAAAGGTTATGCCTATCAAAGGGCAACCGACATGTACGACAAGATCCCCTACATAGAAACAGGTTCTGCAGGTGGACTTGATGGCGTTAAAGCAAAATACCTCGGCCAATCGGACATCTATCCGAAAATAATCAGTGATTTTAAAGCTGCCGAAGACGTGTTGACGAAGCTGACGCTTACCACTACCGAGCAGGCATCATTTAACCAGCAGGATGTCCTTTTCGGCGGAAATATTTTAAAATGGCGCAAGTATATTAATTCATTAAGACTGCGTTGTGCGATGAATGTAAGCGAAGTTTTGCCTGCACTTACAAGGCAGGTGCTTACCGAGCTGCAAGGCAAGCCGCTGCTGACTGACTATAACGATGTAGCTGGTGTGGCCGACGTAGCCGTTATTGCGCTTAACCGGATTTGTAATGAATTAGGTATTACCCGCGCGTACAGGGAAAGGGCGGACGACTGCCGTGCCGGGAAAAAATTCCTGCAGGACGTGATGTATTGCCAACCGACCATGGGCAGCAAGGTGGTAAACGGACAAACCCTATACTATTTTAGCGGTGATAACTCTACGACCGGTTTATTGGATGGTACCGTTGACCCGCGTGTTGCCTACATTTTCGCTCCAGACTGGAAAGGCAGATACCTGGGAGTTGATACAAAATGGGATGGCAATACTGATCCTAACAGCTATTTAAATAAAGTGCTGCGTGGCTTGTATATCAATGATCCTATCCTGACTGATATTTCAAAGACAACATTTTATTATGGTGTAAATAACAGCCAGTCAATCGTGTTGGATGCTGCCTCCAAAGCGGACCTGAGTAAACGGGAAGCATTTCTGTTAAATACACTCCGCAGCAGAGTTGCCAATTATGATGACAATGGATGGAACGTGGGTACTGAAAACAACCTCGTTGCTGAGTACAACGTACGCTCCCAATTTAACTTTGCACTGAAGTATCCGACCATTCATGCGGTTGAAACAGAGCTTTCCCTGGCTGAAGCTGCGGTAAGAGGCCTGGGGCAGTTGAATGGCGCTGCCCGCGATCACTATAAGAATGCGATTATCTTATCCTGCAAATATTGGTACGAACTGAACAATTCTAATCAATATTCCAAGACCACGCTGCCGGCCATGCCAACAACGATGGATGATTCGAGGATCAATGCCAGACCTGCCATGGAATACAACGCCAATGTATATGCGGAAAATGCAGCGCAGAAATTTGATGCCATGTCAAGTGCGCAACAAGTGCAGGCAATTTTTAATCAGCTCCAGTTGCATTATAATATGTTGAACTTCGAAGTGCCATATACCGCTGCGCGCCGATTAATTAAATACCTGGGTACCAATCCTGCTTCCATGTATGAAAGATTCAAATGGAAAGAAAGAATGACCTATCCAAGCAGTATTCAGGCTTCTGATCCGGACGGTTGGTCAATTATCAGCGCTTCCAACAATCCGGACCTCCCTGTATGGTTTACCGGCCGGACTACCAAATGGAAGAATGCATTGGAATAGTAGCCTTTAAAACATAGGGAAAGGAAGACTTCTCAAAAACAAAATGTACATAAAAACAAGATCTTCTGGCAGGTCGGTAAAATCCTGTCATGAGTTTTAAATAATAGATGATGACAAAAGATAGGGCCGTATTCCTGCGGCCCTGCTTATTTGAAGTATAGTGATGTTTGGAAGTAGTGCTCATTTCAATCCTATTTCTTAACCCAGGTTCATTCACCCGGAGCTGTTTGCCCGTTACTTTTGCGATAGAAAAAATAATAATATATGGTAGCTCAATATCTCTGGGTGACAGGTTCGGCCATTATCGGCCTGGCAGGACTTTCTCATGTCCGCGCTACATTGTGGACAAACATGCTATACCCCCGCAATGAAAAACTGATAGCAGACATGAAAATTTCGCCGTTGCAAATGACAGAAAAATTGACAATGTGGAAATCATGGATGGGATTTAATGCCACACATGGTAGCGGCGCCGCCTTTGTCGGGATCATCAATTTTTACCTGGCGTTGTACAATTTCACCTTCCTCAAGTCCAGCCAGTTTTTATTGTTATTGACGTTGCTCACCATGGCGTTTTATGTTTGGATAGCCCGAAAGTATTGGTTTAAACCGGTGTTCTTGCTCATTACAGCAGCATGGACCTGTTTTATGGCTTCTTATATACTGCTGATGATGTGAGACAAGGGGTAGTAAATACCCCTTTCCCGGCTCTCTACTGTTTGTTCTTAATTAATTGATTTTGAGGTAGATATAATTTTGTTCCGACTTTGTCCGTACTTTGTCCCGCCTTTTGAGCCTGTTTAATTTGACCCCGCCTGCCTGCCATTCTATTTTGCGTGGAAACGATTGAGTTAAAATCAGCCGCAATTTCTACGTATATGAAAAAACAAAATGCCTGCTGTGGTGAACAGCGATCAAATCCCTATGGAATTATTTTTCCACGAATGAAAATGTGCAAGCTCTTTAGCCTTGTATTGCTCCTGCTAACATTGTCCGCGAGCGCACAGGAGCTTCCTGTTGTGGTGAAGGGAGTTGTTGTTTCGGAACAAAATGAGCCGGTTCCCGGTGCTACCGTCATGGAGGACGGAACTTCCAACGGAACGACCACAGATGCCAATGGGCAGTTTACCATCAGGGTAACCAAAGATCCATCGGGCCTGGTCATCCGCAGTACCGGATTTGCAGATTATAAAGTAGCAGTAGGGCGGCAGCATACCACGGTGACTGTAACATTGACCGCCACATCCAAACAGCTGCAGGACATCGTAGTGATCGGTTACAGCGCACAGAAAAAAGCTAACCTGATAGGCGCTGTTTCGTCCGTCAACACAAAGGATATCTCCAAAACAGCCGTCACCGGCGTGGCCAGCCTGCTGCAGGGGCGCGCTGCCGGGGTGCAGGTGACCAACGGAAGCGGCGACCCGAGATCTACCGGAACAATTGTGATCAGGGGCGTGGGAAATATCCGGGGCATGTCGCCATTATATGTGGTTGACGGGGTGCCGGCCATCGGTAATACCGGCTTTAACCTGAACCCCAGGGACATTGAAAGCATACAGGTGCTCAGAGATGCCTCTTCAGCAGCCATTTACGGTGCCAGGGCGGCAGGCGGCGTGATCCTGGTGACCACTAAAAAAGGTTCCCGCAAGGAAAGGATGAATGTGGACGTGTCGATGAACCAGGGTTTCAGTCAGGGCACTTTCCTGCCTAAACTGCTGGGTACACCGGATTATAAGCGGGCCTGGGCCGCTATCAAGCCAGCGGCGCCCGACTGGGATGAATCGGTCAATACAGACTGGGTGGATTATCTGTACCGCACTGGAAGGGAGCAGAACTACAATGTGTCCATCAGCGGCGGCAGTGCCAAACAAAACTATTATGTCTCTGCGGGCTACAGAAGAGCGGACGGAATTGTCATCAATTCCTGGTCTGAACGATACAGCCTGCGGGTTAACAGCGACTATGATCTCGGAAAAAGGGTAAAAGCAGGAGAACGACTGAACCTGTATTCCTATTCGGAAAATCCGCCGGTGATATCCGGTAACCAGGTGGGCGCGTATGCACTGCCTTTCAGATCGACCCCACTGATGCGGATGAAAAATGACGACGGTTCCTGGGGCGGTCTGCCTGCCTCCAATAACTATAACGGCGGTAACTGGGCCACCTATGTCAACACGATCGACCGAAGATATACAGCGCCGGAAATCGAAGGTAATCTGTATATCGATGTTGAACCGGTAGACGGCCTCCATGTACGTGCCACCGGTGGCGGAAATTTCACCACTACGATGGCCCGTCAATTTGAAGCTAAGTGGTATGTTTCCGGTCAGTCCAATCAGCAGAAAGACAATCTCAGAAAACAAAGCAGCCTGTCAATGGCCTATGTGGGGAACATTGTGACGTCCTATGACAAAAAGATCGGCGCCCATGAGTTTAAGCTACTGGCAGGCATGGAAGGACGGCGGTCTTCTGTCGATAACCTCTCCGGCTCCATCTATGCTGTCAACTCAGCCTATACGATGCCGTTAATACCCGATGCTTTTCCTGTCGGATTTTCAGAATCGTCTTTGTTGAGTAATGTGCCGCCTAATACGAGCGGACGTTCCTCAGAGATGGATTATGGTATCTCCCGTATGCTTAGTTATTTCGGAAGGGTGAGTTATACCTATCAGGATAAATATCTTTTTGAAGCCAACCTGCGCCAGGACAGAAGTGACCGGTTTGCCCCGAAATACAGGACAGGTAATTTTCCGTCTGCCGCCGCCGGCTGGAGGATATCAGAAGAAGGTTTTATGAAAGACAGGTTCAGGCAGTTGTCTGACCTCAAACTGAGAGTGTCCTACGGCAGCCTGGGCAATGATGGCGTGGGTAGCTACGTATATATCCCCTCGCTGGCCAACTATGATAAAACACAATTCAATGAATTGCCTGGGACCAGCGCTGTGAACGGATGGGGAATCGGACGTGTGGCGAATGAAAACATTCGCTGGGAAACAGTTACCACCTCTAATATCGGGGTAGACGTAGGACTGTTTAATAACAAACTAAATCTGACACTGGACTATTACATCCGGGACACGAAAGACATGCTGTACCAGCGCAATCTGCCTCCCAGCTCCGGTATGGCCAACGGCCACTCCTCTCCGGACACCTATGTGCTGGATATGAACCTGGGTAAAATGAGGAACAAAGGGTTTGAAGTGACTGTCAACTATAAAGAGCGGTTCGGTCAGTTTGGCGTGGAGCTTGGCTTTAACGCTGCCATCAACCGCAATAAAATATTGTCTTTCGGAGGGGAAAGCCTGCCCATTGATGCCGGCTATGCAGGGGAATACAGGTCAGGGACCGTTACCCGTACGCAACTGAACTCACCTGTTTCACAATTCTACGGGTTTAAGACAAAAGGGATCATACCGGACCAGAAGACCATTGACGAGTTGAATGCGAAAGCAAAAAATTCAGGCGCCGCATGGTGGTATTCCAGCGGTTCAGGCCCGGGAGACCTGTGGTATGAAGATCTGAATGGCGACAATACCATCAATGAGCAGGACAGGACAGTGATCGGCAGTCCGCTGCCTAAAATGACCTATGGGTTTAATATTGGCCTGTCCTACCGGAATTTTGACCTGGCCTGTTTCTTTAATGGTGTATATGGTAACGATGTCTATAACGGGATGGATGGATACTTTAATAGCATCTACAGCGATTTTAACACTACCGCGAATGTATTCAACAGCTCGTTTATGTATGGCAACGGCCTGACAAGCCAACCAAGGTTTGGCTATATGAACGGAGGCAGCTTCCTCTATGATCCCAACGGCAACTATATGAAGATCTCAGACTACCATGTACAGAAAGGATCTTTCCTGCGGCTGCAGAATCTGCAGATAGGCTATAATCTTCCGGAAAATCTGTTGAGCCGCCTGAAAGTAAGGCAGCTCAGGGTTTATTACAGCGGGCAAAACTTATTTGTGATATCAAAAGTGAAAAACGCCGATCCGGAAGCGGGTTTTGCCGGTCCTAATTCCAGCGCCCTCGCACAGGGAATTATATCACCCGAAGTATATCCGAGAACAAGAATTCATTCCTTCGGAATTGAAATCGGGTTTTAATCCATTCTATCAAGCAAAAAAATACGATTCATGAAACGCTCCATGATAAAACTCACCCTGTTCCTTGGCTTAAGTGCATTGCTATGGGGATGCAACAAGGACTTCGTCGACGACTCCAAGCCCTACAATGTATTAAACCCGGATATTTTTCCTGAAAGCATGGCCCAGGTGGATTATTTCCTGAACTCCCCCTATGCCAATATCCACAGCGTGGAGCTGTTTGGATTTACCGGATTAGGCAGATTTATGTATAATATAGATCACACCGGAGATCTGGCGTGGCTGGGCACCAACGAGTGGAATGACATACAGCTGTTCAGGATGAATTCGTCCAATACCTACTCCGGCGCACAGTGGCGGGGCTTGTACAGAGGAGTACAACAGTCCAGGACATTTATAGATCAGATCGTTCCCAATTTCAAACAAAAGAAAGGGAATAGTTTGTCTGCCGCTGACACGCTGGCATTGCGGTATAAACTGGGAGAAGCTTATTACCTCCGTGCGTGGCATTATTTCTTCCTGATGAATTTATATGCGCAGGAAGTGGTAGTAAAAGGAAATGGAGATAATGCCAATCCCGGTGTTATTCTTTTTACATCAGACGTTAAGATTGGCACCCGCGAAGATGAAATGCGTCCCCGCAGCACTGTCAAACAATGCTGGGACTACATTATATCAGATCTGAAAAGTTCAATGGCGCTTTTAACCGATCCGTCCGGCGGTGCTAAGAAAACCTGGACCGGCGCAGATAAAGGCCGCATTGACTATTACGCTGCAGAAGCCCTGTTAGGCCGTTCTTTAATGTATGAAGAACGCTGGAGCGAGGCCCGCGATGCATTTCTGGATATTGTTCAGCATGCCGGCAAGTCGCTGATGAGTTTTCCGAATTACTACAATATGTGGAATGGTAATCCGCAATATGCCAATACAGAGATAAATAATACGGAAGCGCTGCACCAGATCACAATCGTAAGGTCTGGTGATAACGCGATGGCTGGTCCTTCCACCGCATCCGCCGTGAGCCTGATTTTTACGCCCTTCTATGACAATGGCGCCCCCGGCGGCGTGACGCCCGGTTATGGCAATATGTTTATGCATGACCGGAACCTTGGCCGTTTCGGGTTCCCCCAGCAATATTATCCGGTGATGAAAAACCTGGGCACCCCTGGCCGCACTGTTGAATCTTCGTATATCGATTCCTGTTTGCATATGAAAACGATGAAGCGGTATGCTATTGACCCGGACCCTCGTTTATGGGTATGTGCTTATCAGCCATGGGTCGACTCTGTTATGAACAATACCAGCAGGGTGGCCATATTGCCTTATGGTCAAAGCGTGGAGACAGAATACCAGGAGAACAGGAAGTTAAACAGCGATGTTATCAAACATGGATGGAGCCTTCGCAAATTCAATTTGTATGATGTGCAGGCAAGCCAGGACCCGCGCATGCATGGCGCAGATTTTTATTTTACCCGGTTGCCCGAAGTGTACCTGAACCTGGCTGAATGTTATTGGAGGCTGAGCGGGAATGACAACGATGCACAGGCGCTGGACTATATCAACCGGGTACACCGTCGTGCATGGGAGCTTTCCGATGGTACCGGTCAGCCTGGTGTAGACTATACCACCATTGCATCCGGTGTAAAGATCACCAAAGCGCAGCTGAACCCTAATACTACAGATCCCGCCTTCAGAGATCAGCTGGCCCTGAACGCGTTGTATTATGAAACGTGGGCGGAAACCTTTGGTGAATCAAAGTGGTGGTTCAATGTACGGAGATGGGGACTTGGCCCTAACGAAGCAAAAGTGTACGAGAAAAGCAGGGCCGGAACGATTGGCTGGAACTCAGATAATCAGTATGCGCTTCCGGTTTTCCAGACAGAGTTAGACAGAAACAGCAATTGTGTACAGAATAAAGGCTATTGATGAAGAAATATATAAGCACCTTATTGTTTGTTCTTTTAGTGCTGGCCAATGGCAAGGCACAGCAGGGAAAAGAAAGCCCGCGTCCGGTAGATAAGGTAAAAAAGATAGGTGATAAGCTGATACGTGAAACACCGTTTGCCTACCGGTTGATATCACCTGCGCGTAATGAACGTTTTAATGGTTTAAGTTTTGTTGATTTCGGGGCGGCGTTTGGGAAGGGGAAGGCAGCTGTCGCATACGCCTATACGCAATTGACAGTATTGCATGATACCCTCTTTACCGTACAGACAGCGCATAATGACGCCTGTACCATCTGGTGTAATGGCGCACTTGTTTATGATAAGAAAGGCGACAGCAACATTGCTATAGTAAGAGATGAGAGGAGTATGGCGATGTCGGACTCCTTCCGGGTGTTATTAAAAAAGGGAAGCAACGATCTGCTGATAAAGTCGGCCACCAGTGGAAAAGAGTGGTGCGTGTTTTTACAGCCTCCCAGTGAGCATGACGCTGTATTGAATGTGCGGCAGCCGTATCCTGAAATTGGATTAAAGTATGTAAAGCATGTTGATACCAGTGTGGCCGCGCTGAGCAGCTGGCTCGTCTGCGGCCCTTTTGCCACTACTGCCACCGCGGGCCATACGCCGGAAAAGGAATTTATTTTTGGCACTATGTATCCGGGACTTGAGGGGCCAGTAACATGGACTATTCCTAAAAAGGAAGTGCTGGGGGACGTGATCGGCGCCAAAGCCTGGGGGACCACTTACCAATGGAATTACCATAATGGCGGCGTAGCGTGGGCGATGCAGCAATTGAGCGAGCTGACCGGCGAAAGGCAGTATCGTCAATGGGCGGTGAACTTCTGCGATTTCCAGATGAATGGGACGCCTTTTGTGGATTACCAGGTAAACGGCCTGCGGGCGTATAACTCAGCCAATGCGATGGTTATCGGTTCCAGGCTGCTGGACTTTACACTGGCCCCCTCTTTACCGCTTATTTACCGTTTGCGTAAAGAGAAAGGTTTTGCAAATGAATCCATCTATAAAGCGTATATCGATAAAATGATACACTATGCGCAGGAAGGGCAGATCAGAAGCGAGGGGTATTCCAACTACACCCGCACTACCCCGGAAGCATATACGGTATGGGTGGACGATATGTTTATGGGCATTCCTTTTTTGATGCAGGCTGGACTTTATGCCGGCAGCCCTGAACAAAGGCAATTGTTTTTTGACGATGCCGCCAGTCAGGTGCTGGATTTCGCCAAACATGTATGGGATAAAGACGCGCGACTTTTTATGCATGCCAATTACTCCCGCCGGCCGCAGGTGAAATTGCCTTACTGGTCCCGCGCCAATGGCTGGGCTATCTGGGCAATGACAGAAGTGTTGATGGCTTTGCCCAGGGAACATACCAAATACAAAGCGGTCCTGGACCTGTACCGGGATTTCGCGGGTTCACTGGCCCGTTATCAAAACCGTGATGGTTTCTGGCATAATGTTATCAACCGGGCAGATTCTCCGGAGGAAGTTTCGGGTACAGCCATATTTACGATGGCGATGGCCAGGGGCGTCCGGCTGGGATGGCTGGACCGGAAGAAATTTACCCCTGTTGTAGAAAGAGGATGGAAGGCAGTTGCCGGTGAAATCGAAGAGGATGGCACCGTGCATAAGATTTGTGTTGGCACGATGTGTTCCGAAGATGTGAATTACTATATGACCAGGCCTTTTTATGACAATGATACACATGGCTCGTTTGCCGTGATATTTGCCGGTATGGAAGTACAGAAGATGCTGGACCAGCAGAAGCAGCGGTAGTGCAGCTTGACGGGCGGCCTTGTTGTTACAGGGCCGCCCGTTGATTATTGGATTATTTCATCAAAATTTTGTTCGTAGACCAGCTGTCCATCCAGCTTATGCAGCTTTATGTAGTCTACCGCGCCACATCCCTTGAACCGTAAAATCAACTCATTGGCTGTTCCTATCGGTTTGGTATAGGCTATCTGATAGATTTTTTGTCCATCGAGGAAAAATGTAGACGTCCCCTTTTCTACTTTGACGCCCATAATGTGCCATGTTGAAGCATCAAAATTAAATTTGCTCAGGTTGTAGTCATCGCCTTTGATGCTCTTTTCGCCACTGATGAATTTTATATAGGCATAACCTGCTTCGTTTAAGGCAAATCCATGTCTTCCGGTATCAGACAAAATATACATCATAACGTCGGAACGTGGAATGGCAAAGTCTTTCGCTGAGTTACGGACCCTGGCTTCCAGCATGAAATTATCGCCATCCACCAGTCCTTCCTTATAGTACACATAACTTACAAACAGGTGTCCGGGGCGAGCTTCCGCCACTACACTGTCCAGGGGAAGGCTCACATATCCTTCTTTGTGATAAGCCTGGCTAATGGGAAGGGTCCTGAAAATGCCCTTTCGTTCGTTGCGGGTGTAAACAGACCAGCCGGGTTTACGGTTTTCTATCGTGATGGTTTTAATGGTATGCCCGTTATATTGCAGGTGGCAGTAGCCGTCGCCCTCATAGATATATGTAGCATTTACGTTGCCTGTTTCTCTTGTCAGCCGTTTTTCAGAAGTATCGCCATTGGCCTCTTCGTATACCAGTTTGATGTCTTTTAGCAGGGGAGACGGGATATTATAAGACACCGTTATCGTTACAGGGTTAGCGCCTTTTGGGTCTGAAACGGAAAACTCTATTGCCGACAACAGGTAGTTGGTATAAATGTCTTTGAGCTTCAGGATATACAAAAGGTACCCGGCGACGATTAATAACAGCGCGCCCAACAGATAGCGATAGATGCGGTTTGATTTTGCCGCGCTGGTCACGGTAGCAGGCGGTTGCTCCTCGCTGGTCTCTGCCGGTATGTGGGCCGTCTCTTCCACGCGTATCCTTTTGGTGACAAAATCTGTATAGCCGGTGTATCCCAGAAAACGGCACAGCGCATCTCGTGTGGCCAGCTGTGGATTGCCGGTACGCTGCTGAAAGAATCTTTTTAATGTATTAGCATTAACAGTAATATCTGTTGCTTCCAGGATCATATTTTCCAGGGTCTTGAACTGGTCCAGGTCCCAGGACTCCGGTGGGCCCCAGGCGTCAAAACGGGCGGCATATTCACTGATGATTTCTTTGATGTACCGTCTATCTCTTATTTCGTCCATAAGTAGCTACAAGATAGTTTTGGTTGATAAGTTATGCTGGTAAAATTGGGGAATATTATGGTAATTTCCTGCAGACTTTAGCACATTTATCTGTTGCTTATCCAGGAGCGTTGATTTTTCTTAAAATTGAACCGGGTGTGCAAATATTCATGTTTTTCCTGAGCCGACGTATCAAATTTGACAGTATTAACAGATAATACATTTGTTTTTCTATTACATATGAATATGAATCAAATTTTTATCTTTTTACAAAAACAGTTAGGCGCTCGAAAAAAAATTGTGTAAATTGATTTTCAGTTATTAGATTAGTGAAATCAAGTAATATTCAGAAAGCCTTATGCCAGAACATTTGTTTATTCAAAATTGGTTCTACTGTGCCATAATGTTAATCTTACTTTTCCTTGCCTGTTTCATTGGGTGGCTGTTGATTTTTTCTCTGACGGAGAAGTCATCCTGCGACCGCATAAAATTTGTTACCACAACCCTGAACCTTAGCAATTTAAGTAAGCGCTTGATTTTTAACCCGAAGAGCATATTCTGTTATATTCTTTTTTTATCGAGTAACAAGATAAATATACAGGCTGAGTGACCTGTATGGATTATTCATAAACCTGTCTGGTATTTAGATTTGTGACCTGATATTTTGTTCGTAGAAAAAGCATACTGTTGTTCTAATCTGTGGGGAATGCGATGGGTAATCTGATTATTACCCACCAGTGTAGTCTGTGAAGTTAATTTTAATTTGATTTTTTAATTGCAGAAAGTAACTGTTGCTGGCTGTAGCGATAGCTTTATCTACTAATTAAAAGTGGTCGCGATAACGACAACTTTTACATGATTGTTATACTCCCGCTATTCTACCTCGAATAACGCCCTCGTTCTTAATAACCCTTGTATATATTTAAAAGGTTTGCCCATGAGTAAGTTTGCTTCTGGCTGGTATTTGATTTACACTATGTCGCAGCGTGAAAAAAAGGTTGCACAACTACTAGCTGAGCGCAAAATCAAATACTTTTTGCCAACAATTAAAGAGATACGGCTACGATGTGACAGAAAAAAGGTGATAGACACACCGCTTTTCCCTTCTTATGTCTTTGTTAATCTTGAGAATCAGGAAGATTTTTTTACCACACAGGCTGTTGACGGATTTTGTTGTTATGTAAGATTCGGTAAACAGTTGGCGAGAGTGGACCAATGTCTGATAGACCAGATTGACATCGCGGTTTGTTATGGTCATAATGTGAATGCGTCTGCGGAGCAGTTTTTGCCGGGGCAGAAGTTGCTGATAACATATGGACCCTTGTCTGGTCTTTTTTGTGAGGTCGTAAAATATAAAGGCACGAGGAAACTGGTGGTAAGAGTTGGCCTGTTGCAAAGAAATATAATGATGGAAGTATTGCCCGAATACCTGGACGTTGTTAACGATCCGTTGATGTTATCCAATATGGAAGCCGAATAAATATTGTCATGAGGCGGCTGTTGAAAATTAATCTGCATGTACGATCCCTGTTCACTAAGTTCTCTTGGCGCAAGCATTAAGCGCATACTGCATACATTTAACACAAAGAAAGTTCTGCTCATACACGGATATCAATCATTTAAAGACTATGAATCTGTTGTGACTGATGCGATAGCTCCGGACATCCTGTTATTCCGGGCATCAGGTTTTTCTCTGTACCCGGAACTGGAAGACATTCTGAATGTCGCCAATACGGCCCGTTTAGAAGGTATAGATACAGTCATCGCTATAGGCGGTGGTACTATTATAGACATTGCCAAATCTGTGTCGGTACTCTGGCAGCAGGAAGCAGCTACGATGCTTTCATTACTGGATACTGATATTGATTTTTTGGAACCCCAAAGGTTAAAGCTCCTGACAATACCCACCACATGTGGCACCGGTGCAGAGGTGACGCCTTTTGCCGTTATCTATGATGGAGCGGCCAAACATTCTTTTTATGGCAATAGCCTTATCCCCCAGCAATTTATTCACTGTCCACCCCTTGCTGTTTCCCTTAGTAACGAACAAATAGCTGTAGGTGCCTTTGACACCCTGAGCCAGGCCATTGAAAGCATCTGGTCCAAAGGCTCTGTGACAGCATCCAGGGAATATGCAGGAGAAGCGGTACGGCTGGTCATGGACAATGTAGATGAAGCTGTCCGGACGCGTTCGCCGAAAGCGATGACTTGTCTGATGAAGGCGTCGTTCTTGTCCGGCCGGGCGATTGCTATTACGAAGACAACAGGACCCCACGCACTTTCCTACCCGTTAACAAGGAAGTTCAGTATTCCTCACGGACTGGCTGTCATGATTACGCTTCCTTATTTTTTCCTTTTCCATGACAAGATTTTAAATTTAGAGGATGAAAGTTATCCAGTGCTCAGACAGCATCTGGAATATATCCTGGGCCTGCTTAATGTGAAGTCAGGCCGTCATGCCTTCGAGGTTTTATGTGGTCTGGCTGCGCGCATAAATGTTGATATTTCATTGTCAGCATACATCAGTGCCGGTGATCTGGCAGTCCTGCAGCAGTGCAACTTCAACGAAGACAGGCTGCGCAACCACCCCGTAACCATTAACAGATCTGATATTCAGCAAATATTCACCTCTTCATTTGACAGATTATCAGCAATTGCCTGAATGAATCACTACGCAAGTGATGATTATTAACCTATAGTATACTTTATTACATGGATGTCTTTTTAAACAGAATCAAACAAGGGCAGCATATCCGCTTACTGGAGGCCCATTCCGCGTTATCCGCCATGATTATTGAAAATACGGCAGTCGTAGGCAATAATGGCTCAAAAAAAGCATTTGACGGCATATGGCTTAGCAGTTTGACCGTTTCAACCATCAAAGGGCTTCCGGATATAGAGCTGGTGGATATTACTACTAAAGTGAATCTTATACAGGAGATCAAGCGGGTGTCTTCCAAGCCGATCGTAGTGGATTGCGACACCGGTGGGCTGAACCAGCAATTTTCTTTTACGGTGAGTGCTTTGGCTGGTGCGGGTGCAACGGCTATTGTGATAGAAGATAAGGTAGGGTTTAAACAAAACTCACTTTTTGATGATCATCACTCGCAGGTACAGGACACAATAGAAAATTTCTGCGATAAAATCCGTATTGGTAAAAGTACGCCTACGCCTCATCCTATAGGCATTATTGCGCGGATTGAGAGCCTGGTGTTGGGAAAAGGCATGGACGATGCTCTTGAACGTGCGGCTGCCTATATTAGCGCGGGTGCCGACGGCGTCCTGATCCACAGTAAGGATAAGTCCCCTGAAAGCGTGATCAGCTTTGCGGAGCAATTTGTGACGGCCCACCCCGGCGTTCCGCTTGTCTGCGTGCCATCCAAATTCAACAGCATTTGTGACGAGCAATTGTTTGCTTCAGGCTTTCATATTGTAATCCATGCTAACCATCTTTTGCGGGCAGCTTATCCGGCTATGTTTAATGTGGCGGTTGATATCCTGACCCATGACAGGTCTTATGAGGCCAGCGACAAAATTATGTCAATCGACAAAATACTTACGTTAATCCCCGGTTCTCAATGTTAAACACAGCGTTATTTGCAGGCATGCTGAACAAGCATGGGATTAATTTTTTTGCAGGCGTACCAGACTCCGTGCTGGAGCCCTTTTGCAGTTACCTGGATGATACCCTGGATGCGCAAAGCCATGTCATTACGCCTAATGAAGGAAGTGCCGTAGCGCTGGCAGCCGGGCATTATCTCAGTACCGGCAAGTTGCCGGTTGTATATCTGCAGAATGCGGGTCTTGGCAACGCGGTAAATCCGCTTACTTCCCTGACCAATACAGATGCCAGCAGAATTCCTATGCTTCTGATGATCGGCTGGAGGGGTTTCCCGGGAGAAAAAGACGAGCCTCAGCACAGGTTAATGGGAAGTATGATGGAACAGTTGTTGGCACTGATGAACATACCTTATGAAATCCTGTCGGCAGACTTTCAGGAGGCGACTGAACAGGTTGGCCGCCTGTCGGCAACCGCGGCCTTATCTTCCACGCCTGTGGCCCTGTTGGTGAAGAAGCACACATTTGAGCCATTCCGCAGAGAGATACAGCAGGCATACGACCTATATCGTGAAGATGCCATTTGCGTATTGCTGGAGGAACTGAGAGAGTCGGTGTTCGTTTCCACCACCGGAAAATGTGCACGGGAAGTATATGAATTGCGTCAATTGTCCGGGCAACCTCATGAGCGGGATTTTTACAATGTTGGCGCTATGGGCCATGCTTCCATGATCGCATTAGGAATTGCCATGGGCAGTCCGAAGCAGCATGTTTGTTGCCTCGACGGCGATGGAGCCTTACTGATGCATCTTGGGGCGTTGGCCAATATTGGCAGCCTGCAACCGGCTGATTTTATTCATGTGATACTGAATAACGGCGCGCATGATTCGGTAGGAGGACAGCGGACGCTTGCTATGGATATTGATATCCCCGCAATAGCGCGCGGCAATGGGTATAAATATGTGTACACCGTTTCAGGGGCAGCTGACCTTACGCAGGCTGTACGTGAATTAAAGGCACTGGGAGCATTGGGGCTGATTGAAGTTAAAATAGCAAACGGCGTCAGAAAAGAACCGGTACGGCCGGATGAAGCTCCGCATCTGTTAAAAGACCAATTGATGAAGCATCTCCGGAATAGAGACCGCGCTGCATTGTAGAAGCGTTCTTCCCGGTGGCAGGAAATTTTTCAATATGACAAGACCGAATGTATACCTTGGTATGTGTGCCGATCTGATCCATCACGGCCATATCAATATTCTAAGGGAGGCAGCGAAATACGGAAATGTGATTGTTGGGCTGCTGACAGACGCCGCCATGGCCTCCTATAAGAGATTTCCCCATCTTCCCTACGAAAGTAGAAAGGAAATCGTGGAAAGTATAAAGTATGTACACAAAGTACTGCCCCAGTATACGCTGGATTATTCCGACAATCTGGAATTGATCAGGCCTGAATTTGTCATGCATGGGGATGACTGGAAAGATGGGATACAGGCAACTACCCGCATGAACATTATCCGGCAGCTGGAAAAGTGGAATGGGAAGTTGATAGAAGTCCCATACACTAAAGGAATTTCTTCTACCATTATCCAGGAGGCTCTTCCGGGCCCGTCACGGTCCGGCAGGCTGAAAAGCCTGCTTGTCTTGCTGGAAGGCAATCTTCAGGAAAATCCGTTGACTATTATAGATATCAGCAGTCCTCTTTTTGTGGATGTCATCAGGAATAAGATGCCCCATGTATCTGTTCATGCTTTACGCTACTATCATTATAAGCAATATCCCTACACAGACACGGATTTTGTGAATTTTTCGATTTTGTCTATCCAGGAGATATTAAGAAATACGAGTTATCCGCTGTTGCACAGTATCGGACTGGTGACTGACATAAATGCCACCAGAGACTATCTGATACATCTACAGGCACTCGGCGTGTCGGGAGTGACGTTTGAATTGGATGACAGAGATGACCAGCGGGATGACTGTTTGAAACTCATTGCCGGAGTGGTGGCCGGTTTCAGGAAAATATCAACAGCAAGCGATTTTTTACTCTTCGCCGAAATCCCGGCTACTGTTCCGGAAAAGGAAGTGCTGGCGGCAATTGCAGTGCTGGCCGCGAACGGTGTCAGCGGAATAGTTATTTCCTGCATGCCAGCGGGCACTGACCAGGCCGATTTGTTGACGCGCATAAAGGACCACTTCCCCGAAATACTGATAATGCGGGGCATTCAGCATCCTGATACCCTCACCAGAACGTCCGGTACGGGATACGATGCTTTTTTTATGGAGAAATATGATCGCAGTATGTTGTATGCCTTTTCTGCAGAACATGATTACGCGGGATAATGGTAAGGGAACGATTAATTTAAATAAGCATGGATACACCTGCAGTTATATTTAGAAGTCAACAGCTGAGTTTTCGTGAGCTGGAAAGCCGCTCCAATCAGCTGGCACATCATCTCAGCAGACTTGGTATAAAGCCCCGGACAATGGTGCCGATCATGGTCAGCCGGGGAATTAACATGATCGTGGGGTTACTGGGCATTATGAAGGCCGGTTGCGCCTATGTTCCGATTGACGGCAGTTTCCCGGCAGAACGGGTGGATTTTATATTGAAAGATATTAATGCCGGTATGATCATTCTGGATGATACCGTGGCAGATCTGTTCCGTGGAAATAATCGTGTGTCCGTTACTGTTAATATGGATGCTGACGCAGATAAGATAGCGCAGGAGAACGTGGAAAGACTTCCGGTAGATATAAGTCCGTCTGACCTTGCATATGTAATTTATACGTCCGGTTCCACAGGAACTCCCAAAGGCGTAATGGTAGAGCACCGTAACCTGGCCAGCCTTACCCACAATCTTACGCAGCGGTGGGGTATGAGGAAAGGTATGCGGATTGGCGCAATGGGACCATATACATTTGATCTGTCCGTATTGGAACTGGTGTGTGTGTTAGCGATAGGGATTACAATTGTGTTGATAGATGAGACTGACCCCGCTGTTATATGGAGGCAGCTGGAGGAGCATCAGGTAAATGTAGTGCAGCTTACACCATCAAGACTAAATCTCCTGACCTATGCAGAAACAGACCTGTCGCCCTTACGCCGTCTGGAAATACTCATGGTTGGCGGAGAGCATCTGCAGGAACGAACTTTCCGACGGCTGAAAGAAGAATTAAAGGAAGTACGCATCTATAACGTGTACGGACCGACTGAGGCGACAGTCTGGAGTAGCTCTCTTGCTATTCATGAAAGCGAGATACTGGGGATCGGTACGCCCCTGTTGTATGAGCGACTATATATAACAGACGATCAGGGGAATTTGCTTCCTGTAGGTTTAACGGGCGAAATCTGTATCGGTGGCAGCGGTGTTGCCAGAGGATATCTGAATAAAGCGGAGCTCACGGCGGAAAAATTCGTGCCTGACAGGTTTGGCAGAAAACCAGGAGCCAGATTGTACCGCACCGGCGATATAGGCAAACAAATGGCCGACGGCACTTTCGTATTCCTTGGAAGGAAAGATGACCAGGTAAAGATCCGGGGATACAGAATTGAAATAGGAGAGGTGGAAAATGCACTGTTGCGGGTAACAGGTATTGAACATGCGGCTGTAAAATGTGTGACAGACAAAGGTGGGAATAACCTGCTCGTTGGGTATTATGTGTCACAGCAGGAATTGAGCAATCAGGATATTATTGCTCAACTGAAGGACGTGCTGCCCTCTTATATGGTTCCGTCCGTATTAACGAAATTGTCTGCCATACCACTTAACAATAACGGGAAAATAGACAGGAAGGCGCTTCCTGACCTCAAGGACCATCATAATAGCGAGCGGAGGTACGTCGCGCCTGAAAATGAGCTGGAAGAGCGATTGGTGGCAATATGGAAGGATCTGTTGGGGATAGAGCAGATAGGAACAGCAGATAACTTTTTCGAGATTGGGGGTCATTCCCTGCTGGTGGTTGACCTGATTGCCCGTATCAAAAAGGCGTTTTCCGTGGAGATATCACTCCCGATGATCTTCCAACTGAAAAACATCGCAGCTATTGCAGCGTATATGGAGATTTCGGCAACAGCAGCCAACGTGCCGGTCGAGGAAGCAGCTTATGACATTTATGACTTGTAAGATCTTTGAATGATGAATAATAGTATTGATTTAAATCCGGCAATGGGGGTAATAGCAAAGGCGACACGGGCTGGAATACGTTTTTTCCTCGAAGATGACAAAGTAAAGTTTGGGGTACCCAAAGACGTTGCTGTCAACAAAGCATTACTGGAAGAGATCCGTGCATACAGAGACGAGATCAGGGCAATTCTGGCGGGGGATGCAGTGTGGTTTGAGGAAGCTACGTTCCGCGGGACCAGTTTCCCCGACGACCAGGACACTTTTGATGTTACCATACAACAGCGGAAGGCTTACCTGAAGTTTCTTCTGCTGGGAGATTCCAGTTTCAATGTCTCCTTCAATATAAAAATTGAAAATCCGGACAGAGAACTTTTAGAGGAATCGCTCAACGCACTGATTGACCGGCATGAGAGCCTGAGGACAACTTTTATTACCCTGGGGGGTAAACTACAACAGCGGGTTCACCGCAGTGCGCCGGCCATTCCGCAGATCAGGTATGTACATGCTGCTGATACGGCGGGTGGTGGCGATCTCCGGAAAATCTATCTGGAGTGTATGGCTATCCGGTTCAATCTGGAAAAAGGGCCGTTGCTGGATGTGATGGCCGTTGTGTATCCGGATGGGTCAAATGTGTTGTTCTTTACGGCCCATCACGCTATTTCAGACGATATTTCTTCCAGGATCTTTGAGAGCGACTTCACCCGGCTCTATCACTCAAAGTGCAGGGAAACGCTGCCGGCTTTAAAACTACAATACAAAGAATATGCTTCCTGGGTAACAACGTTTGCTGCAACAGAAAAATTCAAGTCGGCAAAACGTTTGTACCTGGATAAAATCAAGGCCAGCCTGTCAATGGAAAATGCCGTAGTGCAACGGTCGTACCGGAAGGAATTAAAAACGGAAATGGAAAGCATTCCGGGGAATGCTGCGGCACTGTATTATGAAGAGGCATTGGGAACGATGGCCAATATTAACCCTAAGCCGGGATCTTCCTATATATCCTTTATGCAGAAAGCGTTGTTGGAAAAAGCCAGAAAGCTGGCCGTTTCATGTGACTCTTCCTTGTTTATGACATTGATGGCTGTTTTCGGGCTGCTTTTTATCAGACAACACCGGCGTAAAATGCTACGAATGGGCATCACCTTTAACACCAGGGTATTTGAGGATCTTACTAAAGTAACCGGCTGGTTTACGGGAGACGCCATTGCTTGTCTGGAAGCTGATGAAGATCTCAGTATTTACCAGTTTATCAGAAGCAGCACTATGTTGATGCTGGATGTCTCCAGGTTTCGCTTCTATCCCTATGAGCAAATCATTCACGAGCTGGATGTTCCGCTGGATGTGTTAATTCCACTCCAGTTAAATCTGATCCATAAAACGGATATGGAGTATAATGATCTTACCCCTGTGCATATGGAAGCCACTTATAATCATTATGATTTCAAATGCAACCTTATAGAGTTTGGCAATTGTGTGTTAATGAAGACGGATTATAATCGCAACACACATTCAAAGGAAGATATTGAACAGGTGATGGAAGCGTATCTGTCGCTGATTGAATTATTGTCCGATAAAGACGTGTTGTCCACGAAGCTGGCTGTTTGTTATTAAAAAAATGAAAACATGAAAGCAGTTATATTTCCCGGTCAGGGAGCCCAATATAAAGGAATGGGAAAGGACCTGTTCCGGGTATACAGAACTGAAACGGACAAAGCTTCTGAAATACTGGGTTATAACCTGGAAGAGCTTTGTCTGCATGACCCTCGCAGGCAACTTGGAAGTACGGCGTTTACACAGCCGGCGTTGTATGTGGTGAATGCGTTGCATTATTATGAATATGAGAAACGGGAAATCGCCTATTTCGCAGGGCACAGCCTGGGGGAGTATAATGCGCTGCTTGCTGCGGGAGCTTTTGACTTTGAGACGGGACTAAGACTGGTGAAAAAACGGGGCGAATTGATGGCTGCAGCCTCCAATGGAGGAATGGCGGCAGTATTGGGCCCTGATGTTGTCACCCTTAAGCGGAAGCTGGAGGAAGCCGGTTATACAGATATAGATATTGCTAACTATAATACACCCAGTCAAACAGTTATCGCTGGTAGGCAGGAGCAGATAAAAAATGTCATTAAACAATTTGAGCAGGAAGGTATCCGGATTATCCCACTCTATGTGAGCGCTCCGTTTCATTCCCGTTACATGAAACCTGCAGCTGATGAGTTTGGCGTCTTTCTGGAAGGTTTCCGTTTTTCCCCGTTACAGGTGCCTGTAATATCGAATGTTTCAGCAAAACCATATACTGATGACGATATAAAATCGCTGTTGACCGTACAGATAGCGAGTCCTGTCCGCTGGATGGATTCAATCCGCTTTTTAATGGGGCGGCGGGTAACGACGTATGATGAAATAGGAGGAGGAATTTTAACTAAAATGGTAAATGAGATCCGGGAGAAAACCACGCCGGTAATGGAGGAGCCCTTATCGGCAACAGCTCCTGAACAGCAGGGAGGACTGGCTACCAGGCTGGGCAACGCGCGGTTCAGAAAGGAATATGGTCTGAAATACGCCTATCTGGCCGGTGGCATGTACAGGGGAATTGCTTCCCGGGAGCTGGTGGTGCGTATGGCAAAGGCAGGTATGTTGGGGTTTCTGGGCACTGCGGGCATGGGATTGCATGACATCGAAGAAAATATAAAACATATTCAAAGCGCACTGAACAACGGCGAAGTTTACGGGATGAACCTCATACATAATTTGACCGATCCCGGGCTGGAGATGGAGACTGTACAGCTTTATATAAAATACGGAGTCCGCAAAATAGAGGCGGCGGCCTTTATGCAGATAACCCGGGCGCTTGTCTATTATAAATTAAAAGGAATAAGGAAGGAGGGAGAAGATATCATTTGTGATAACAAAATCCTGGCGAAGTTGTCCCGGCCGGAAGTAGCAGAAGCATTTATGAGCCCGGCTCCTGAAAAAATAGTGAATGAATTGCTCGATGAAGGACTGATCAATGCAGAGCAGGCCGCACTGGCCCGCAGGGTGCCTATGAGTGCCGACATCTGCGTGGAGGCCGATTCAGGAGGTCATACAGATGGAGGCATTGCGCTGGTATTACTGCCGGCTGTTCAGGAGCTCAGGGCTGTGATGGAAAAAAGGTACCACTATGACTGTCCGATACACATTGGTTTGGCGGGCGGTATCGGCGCACCCCAGGCCATTGTATGTGCTTTTATGATGGGCGCCGATTTTGTGCTTACCGGATCTATTAATCAATGCACCGTTGAAGCCGGTACAAGCGATACGGTAAAGGACCTGTTGATGGACATGAATGTGCAGGATACAGCATATGCTCCCGCCGGAGATATGTTTGAAATTGGCGCGCAGGTGCAGGTATTGAGAAAGGGCGTCCTGTTTCCTGCAAGGGCCAATAAATTATACGCACTCTACAATCAATTCGCCGCATTGGAGGAGATACCCGAAAAAACGCTGCAACAGCTGGAGAAAAATTACTTTAAAAAGCCAGTTGCCGGTGTTTGGGATGAAACAGTGGCATATTTCCGCAGACAAGGGAATGAAGCCATAGTCACCAAAGCTTTACAGAACCCCAAAAGCAAAATGGCATTGGTATTTCGCTGGTATTTCGGCTATTGTGCCAGGTTGTCTTTTGAGGGCAACAGAGATGATCTGGTCAATTATCAGGTGCATACAGGACCAGCTATGGGAGCTTTCAATCAATGGGTGAAGGGAACAGCGCTGGAAAACTGGAGAAACAGGCATGTCGATGAAATCGGTATCAAACTGATGGAAGCTGCTGCACAGCTGCTGCAGGATAAATTAGCCCTGTTTGCGGAAAGCAGGCATCATATTAAAAATAACTGAAAATGAAAGATAAGATCATTAACCTGATAAAGGAGAATCTCATAGAAATCATTCCGGAGCTGGAAGGTACCACAGTGATGAGTGATGTAAGTCTGGTAGATCTTGGCGCGAATTCGATTGACAGGGCGGAACTTATTACCGTTACGCTGGAACGATTGCAACTGGACATTTCACGTGTTGAATTTGCTACTGCAAACAGCATCGAGGACATAGCAACGTTGATCGAAAAGAAGCTGCCGGCATGAGCGGAATGTCTGTACGTGTAACCGGAATGGGCATCGCAACACCGGTCGCCACGGGTTGCCGGTCATATACAGCCGCCATCAGTAAGGGAGAGACCCGGTTCTCGATATTATCAATGGAATCAGGAGGGGAAATATTCAGATTTCCTTTCAGCGGGCTGGAGACAAACTCTTTTCAGCCGTTGACGGAGACGCTGCAGCTGGATGGAGATATTATCCGGAAGGCCAAACAGTTCAGGCATATTTCCCATAGCACCCGGACTGGCTTGTATTGCGCGCTGGAAGCCTGGTCAGACGCTGGTCTTAACGGGGATAACACAGATCTGTCAAGGGTGGCTGTCATCTCTTGCGGCAGTAATACGCAACATGCGATGTATAAGGATATCATGGACAATTACCATGACAAGCTGCGGTTTATCAACCCGGCTTACGGATTTGGTTTTTTTGATACGGATATCGTGGGGGTACTGTCTGAATTACTGAAGATACGCGGTGAAGGGTATTGTATAGGCGCGGCTTCCGCCAGTGGCAATATGGGGATCATAAACGGCTGCCGGTTGCTGTTGGGAGGTGAATATGACGTCGTGTTGGTGGTGGCGCCTCTTATGGACCTTTCCGTGTTTGAATACCAGGCGATTGCCGCCCTTGGTGCGATGGCTCCTGCAGCAGATGTTCCGTCGGCTATCTGCCGGCCCTTTGATAGAATGCATAACGGGTTCGTGTACGGACAATCTGCGGGCTGCATGATATTGGAATCGGAGACGCATGCAGCTGCCAGGAACAGGGGCGCTTATGGAACGATCAGGGGGTACGGGGTGTGTATGGATGCGAATAGGAATCCGAACCCGTCTGCAGCAGGTGAAAAAACGGCGATTATAAAGGCGATTGCCGCGGCCAACCTAACGCCTGCGCAGATCAGCTATGTTAATACACATGGCACGGGCTCCAAGGCCGGTGATCTGGCTGAAGTGGAGGCCATACTTGGTGCAGGCCTGGCAGGTGTCAGGGCTAACAGTACGAAGTCGCTCATTGGGCATGGATTGTCCGCAGCCGGAGTGGTGGAAGCTATTACCACCCTGTTACAAATGAATGGAGGCTTTCTCCATCCAACGTCTAACCTGGACACTCCGGTCAGTAATGAAATAGACTGGGTAAGGGGCACAATGATCGAAGCCGGGATTGAATATGCTGTCAGCAACGGTTTTGGCTTTGGTGGAATAAATACCGCTATTGTTTTAAGTAAGGACTAATATAAATGAAATTGAAAAATGAATGCCGGAATTGAAGCAATGAACATCTATTGCGGTATAGCCTCGCTGGATGTGGGCTTATTGGCAAAGGCAAGAGGTCTGGACAATCAGCGTTTTGAAAATCTGTTGATGAGAGAAAAATCGGTGCCTATGCCCTTTGAAGACCCCGTTTCCAACGGTGTAAACGCAGCATGGCCTATTATCAGCCGCCTTTCGAAGGAGGAAAGGGACCAGATAGATATGGTCATTACCTGTACCGAATCGGGGGTTGACTTTGGCAAGTCGATCAGTACCTATCTGCATCATTATTTGGGATTAAACAGGAACTGCAGGTTGTTTGAACTGAAGAATGCCTGTTATTCAGGTGCAGCGGGGCTTCAGATGGCGGTCAACTATATACTCAGCCAGTCTTCACCGGGCCGTAAGGCGCTGGTGGTTTGCACGGACATGTTGAGAATGGGGGTGGTAGAAGAGTCGCTGGAGATGGCATTTGCTGAACCCAGTTCCGGCTCAGGGGCGGTGGCTATGCTGGTCAGTGATTATCCGGTTCTATTTAAAGTAGACAGGGGGGCCAGCGGGTATTATGGTTATGAAATTATGGATACGTGCCGCCCGGTCCCCGACGCGGAGGCCGGGAATGCTGATCTTTCCCTGCTTTCTTATCTGGATTGTTGTGAGAACACTTTCAGGGAATATCAGAAAAGGGTGGAAGGTGCCGATTATCAGTCTTCTTTCGATTATCTCGTTTTTCATACGCCGTTTGGCGGCATGGTGAAAGGTGCTCACCGAACCAATATGAGAAAATTCAGACGGGCAAAACCTGAGGAGATAGAAGCGGATTTCGCCAATCGTGTATTGCCTTCATTGATGTATTGTCAACGCGTAGGCAATATCATGGGTGCTACAACGTTCCTTGCGCTGGCCAGTGCCGTTGATAACGGCAGTTTCCCACAGCCGAAAAGGCTGGGTGTTTTTTCCTATGGTTCCGGCTGTTGCGCTGAATTTTTCAGCGGCACAGTAACGGGGCAGTCAAGGGAGAAACTACGCCAGTTTGAGCTTTCCAGGCATCTTGATGAACGGATGGCCCTATCTATGACAGAATATGAAGAAACGATCCGGGCAAATGCAGGCCTTAAATTTGGAACGAGAAATTATAAGGTGGACACAACTGCATTCAGCGGGATTTTCAACCGACTGAAGGGAAATAACCGGTTGGTTTTCTCCGGGATAAACGACTATCACAGACTATACGAATGGGTGTAAACAACTACTCGACCATAAAGGTGTCCAGAGACAGGGCTGCGCTTACGATACAACTGAATCTGCCAGAGACGGCGAACGCCATCAGTGTAGAACTGATGGACGAGATGATGTCGGTACTGCTGGAGGTAGAAAAAGAGCCGGACATTAAGTGCATTATTCTGGAAGGTCTGTCGGACGTATTTTGTACAGGAATGGACTTTGGGAATGTACAGGATGAAAACGCGACGGCATCTTTCGAAGATTATGCAAATAAATATTATGACATTCTTGCTTTCCTGTCATTATGCTCCAAGGCTGTGATTGCAAAAGTAACGGGAAAGGTGCTTGCTGGAGGTATTGGATTAGTGGCGGCAAGTGATATTGTTATTGCCGGGGAGGAGGCGGTATTCGCGCTGCCGGAAGCGTTGTTCGGCCTGCTGCCTGCCTGCGTAATGCCTTTTCTGATCAGACGTACGGGTGTGCAAAAAGCTCAGTGGATGTCATTGATGACCCAGGCTGTTGATGTCGAAAGGGCTTTGCAGATAGGATTAGTAGACGAAGTCAGTAAAACGCCTGCGGACTCGGTACGCCGTTGCCTGCTTAGGTTAGGCAGACTGGAGACAGGGACAATAAAGGAGTTGAAAAACTATACATCCAAATTGTGGCTGATCAATGAAGAAACCCGGCAGCTGGCGGTCAGTAAAATTTCGTCGCTGGCACTTTCAGAAAAAGTGCGACAAACAATAGGCGGTTTTATATCAAATGGTAAACTGATATGAGTAAGGTAGTAGCATTACATGAGCTGGAAGACGGTATTGTGCTAATCGCCATGGAAGACAGGGTGTCCCGTAATACGTTCTCGAAGGAACTGGTAGCGGGATTATTAGAGGCCTTTCAGCATATCGCGGGTAATCCAAATTACAAAGTGGTGGTCCTTACCGGTTATGATAATTACTTCTGCTGTGGAGGTACTAAAGAGGAGCTTATAAGTATTTTTAAGGGAGAGATAAAATTCAATGACATTGATTTTTTTACGCTTCCACTGGAATGCCGGTTACCGGTGATCGCTGCGATGCAGGGGCATGGCATTGGCGCCGGGCTTGTATTTGGATTGTATGCGGATTTCCCCGTAATGGCCAAAGAAAGTATTTACAGTGCAAACTTCATGAGATATGGGTTTACCCCGGGCGTGGGTGGCACAATGATGCTGCCCTTAAAGTTAGGTGAAGTACTGGGCAGTGAAATGTTATACACTGCCGGGAATTACAGGGGTGGTCAGTTGAAAGAGCGTGGTGTTCAGCTGAAAGTTTTTCCCAGGGCGGACGTATTGAAAGAAGCGTTGTCGATGGCCAGAGAGCTGGCAGAGAAGCCCCGTCAGTCGTTGATTATTTTAAAAGAACATTTAACCCGTCAGATTAAGGCCGGTCTGCCTGAAGTGATTGAACGGGAATTAAAGATGCATGAGATCAGTTTCCATCTGCCTGAAGTTGGAGAAAGGATAAACACATTATTCGGACGATAAAGCTTTTCAGATGGGGAAAAGTCAATTGAAGACAGTATTTCTGTTCACCGGCCAGGGAAGCCAGTACAGGGGCATGGGGGAGCAGTTGTTCCGGTCTGAAAAAGTCTTCAGCGACAGCCTGGAAAAAAGCAGCGCTATTGTCCGGAAACAACTGGGGACCGATCTTATTGCGGAACTATATACTGTGAAAGGACCCGTTTTTGATGACCTGTTAATCACCCATCCTGCTATTGTTGCTGTTGAAATAGCTATGTACCGGTTGTTGTGTTCAAAGCACATTGTTCCGGACCTGGTAGCAGGGAACAGCCTGGGCGAGTTTGCAGCTGCAGTAGTGGCTGGTGTATGGAGCGATGAGGATGCATTGGAAGCGGCTATTGAGCAGGCCAAAGCAATTATCAGGCACTGTGCAGACGGTGGTATGACAGCCGTCATCAATTGCAGCAGGCCATATTTAGAGCAGCTGTGTTCAGAATACGGCTTATCTCTCGCTTCAGACAATACAAGCGGCCATTTCACTGTATCTGGAGATGCGACATGTCTGGCGAAGCTGGAAGAGGTCTTGAAAAGCGCAGGGATACCATATATAAAACTGCCTGTCAGGTATGCATTTCATTCACCCCGTATTGCGGAGGCGGCGGGAGGATTTGCCTATTATATGGCCTGTGCGCAACCATTACGGCCTGCCCGTCGCGGATTTATTTCTGCGATGACCTGCGCATCACCAGAGCAGCTGCCGGGAGATTATTTCTGGCAGGCTATAAGCAATCATACAAGTTTTCCCGCGCTTTGCCATTATATGGAACAACAAGGACCGTGCGTATATATCGACCTTGGCCCTTCCGGCACGGCTGCCACTTTTTTCAAGCATAATTTAGGTTCCGGAAGCCTGTCCCGGAGCCTGCCAATAATGACCCCTTTTCAAAAGGAAAAGCAGCAGTTAAATATGTTACACGAGCTGCTGGTGCGATAGCATGCAGATTTATACCACTTACCTTTAACTTAATATTATGGAAATTAAAAGCATTTCCGGAAATGCCGTGTCCGGTGAGGATGTTGTCACCATTGAGACACTGATTGTTGGCGGAAACTTCTCTGCCATTCCACTAGTGAGGGAGCTTGAAAAGGAGGGTAAAGCGTTTATTATTATTGCCGACGGTTATTCGATCTGGGAAAGGTTGGAGAAGAGCGGTCGCCTGGATTTTGATCTGGTAAGCAGCAAACAGTCCAGTATGTATTCCTTTGAGCTGGTGAATCATGATACAAAAGATGTTTATCCGACGTCTAAAGAGTTTCTGAGTTTCCACAGAAAGTACTTTGCAACCTATCAGCGATATTTTGTAAAAGACTGGGTAACGGAAGTGCATAACTATGACGATTTTTCTCTTGTCTATACAAGAAGCGGAAAAATATACCGTGCAACGCATGTGATGATAGCTACCGCCTTCCGGCGGAAGATTCATGATTCCATTACCAATTTTGACTTTGGGGCAGCTACCAATAAAACCATTGCGTTTACCGCCTATGGCGATTCCGCCAATCTGATCGTGTCCAAACTGATGCCGGGAAATAATCGTGTTGTGCTGTTGACCAATGGGTTTGTATGTCTGGATAAGCTTGCTTTTTTTGAAAAAGACTCCTATACGCTGGACCAGCTGGAAATGCACAACTTCCGGTATGTGTCTAAGTTTATCTATAAGCGGCTGATCGGCGGAGGGTTCAACTTCAGTGTGATGCTGCCTAAAACCGTTGGAAAATGGTTTTTCGGCGAAACACTGCATGTTAAATATCCTATGGCAAACAGGAACTGGAAGCTGGCAAAGGAATTGGGATGGGACGCTACAAGCCCGGTGCCTAACGGATATATCGTTATCAAATATTGGCCTATCGATGCCTATCAGCGATTATATGATGATGGTCAATTGGAGCAACATATTGAGGACGGGTATCTGATGAATGATATCGGCTATTTTGTGGAGCAGGGAAAAGTTGACCTTTGGTCCAAGAGTCAAACCACTATAGATACTGACACCAGGACGATTAAATGGGGAGATAAAATCGTACAATATGATGCTCTCATAGAAGGCGACCGCGAAATGCCTAACCTGCCGCTGATTATATCCAAACGCAGCGGAAGCATGGATAAACCGTATGAATATGTTTATCGCGATAATTTTATGGGTATTGCTCCCAGGGAGTTAAAGAATATTTACCTCGTAGGTTACACAAGGCCCACTTCGGGAGGACTGAACAACATCATTGAAATGCAATGTTTATTTGTTCACCGCATGATTACCGATAAAAGCTTTAATGACAGCATCTATCAGAATATAGAGGAGAGGATAAAGCAGTATGATATTGAATACTATGGAACGGCAGAGAAAAGACTGACAGACCATTTGGTGTTTTATGGGTTTTATACGCACGATCTTGCGAAATTAATCGGTATTGCGGGGTCCGCGTTTACCGGCAAAAGCCTCAAAGATATATTTAAGTACTACCTTTTCCCTAATAATGCTTTTAAATATCGTCAGGAGGGTAAGTATAAAGTAGACGGTGTAAAGGAAATGGTGGAAAAAATATGGCAGGAGCACAGCGGGTTCAGTTTGATGAAACATTACATCCTGAACTACTTGCTGATGCAGGTTAATATTTTGGCTTTTATCTGTCTGCTGCCCATGTCTGTCTTTATTAAGGTGCCCCTGTCACTTCTTTTTTTGTATAATCCGTTTATTGTACTTGTAGTGGCGCTGGCTACCAACCTGCACCGGTATCTGAACCTGTTTATTGTTTGTGCCATGGTAGCCACCTGTTTTTATCCTGGTCCGCTGATTCCCGGACTTAGCCTGCTGGCGGTGTTTGTTACCATCTTTATTGGCAGGAAAGCCGGAATTACCCGTATTCCGTTTAATGATCTGAAAAACAAATCAAAGTACCACGATTTTTTCAAACGTTACAGTGAAGCTTTCAACAGGGTGGCTGAAAGGAAGAAAAGTACAGCGGTGGCCAATGCTGTTTTGACAGAAGAGTAGTTTACACATCTCATTATTTAACCCTTGATTTAAAATGTCCTATGAATAATCTGGACTTGTTTTTAGCCGTTCTTACGGCCATCATTGTTATTATGATTGTCTCCCAGGTATGTGGGAAACTGATTACCTACATTGGGCAGCCCAGAGTGGTGGGCGAAATGGTGGCAGGTGTTTTATTAGGCCCCACTTTTTTCGGATATTTTGCTCCTGAGATTTCAGACAGGATTTTTCGTGTGGAAGTGATGCCTTCCCTTTTTATTTTAAGTAATCTGGGGCTGTCGGTTTATATGTTTCTGGTGGGTGCCGAGATAGATTTTAAGCTATTTAACAGGAAAACTTTTCTTGACGCCGGCTGGCTTTCGTTCTCGTCACTGATGATGCCGTTTGTGCTGGGAGTGCTCACGGCTTTTTGGTTTTCAGACGGATTAAAACAGCCGGCGGTACCGATGGCATCCTACATCTTGTTTATGGGGACGACGCTGGCCATCACGGCTTTCCCGATGCTGGCCCGGCTTCTGCAGGAAAAAAAGATGATCAATTCGCGGATTGGCGTACTGTCTTTGTTGTCTGCCTGTATCCAGGATGTCGTATCATGGCTGTTACTCGCTTTCGTGACTGCAATTTCTATGAATAAAGGATATGGCGAAGGTCTGAAAACGCTGGCAGGCACGGGTGTTTTTGTGGCAGTGGTCTTCCTGGTCGTGAAGCCGCTGCTGAAGTCGCTTGGGATGAAGGTTGAAAAGAGGGGATTTATGGAGCAGTTTGAATTTGGTATTATACTGTTGCTGTTATTGGCAGCGGCATTGATTACAGATTACCTCGGCGTGTATTCTGTATTTGGCGGCTTTATCCTGGGCCTGGCTATTCCCCGTTCCTGCCCGACGATGGAAAAAGAACTTCGTAATAAACTCAAGGATATGGCTGTGGTGTTGTTATTGCCGATTTTCTTTGCATTCTCCGGGCTTAAGACCAATCTGCTGGTGCTTAAGAATGCAAGCATCCTGTTACCTTGCCTCGCTATCATTGGTTTTGCTTTTATCGGCAAGTATGTTTCCTGTACGCTCACCATGAAGCTGAAAGGTGCTTCCTGGCGGGACGCTTCTTCTATCGGAAGTCTGTTAAATGCGAGGGGACTGATGGACTTGCTGGTGGCTAATATCGGACTGTCTTATAATATTATTACGCCTGATCTTTTTTCTATCATCGTATTGGTCGCGGTCACTACCACTTTTGCTGCGTTGCCCTTATATAATCTATCCGTAGGGAAAAAGAACAAAAAGCGTGAAAGAGTTGCCGGAGAGGTCGGTGACTTGACGCTCAGCTCCTGAGCGACGCCTGGTTCACCAATGGCATGTAATAGGCCGTTATGGATATTTTAAAAGATTTTGTTGATAAAACTGTAGGGATAAGCCGGTTTGGTTTTTATGCAAAAAGAGGAAAAAAAGAAATTTACCCGCCAACAAAAATTAACGATCGTCATACTGGCCCTTCTCCAGTTTCTCATCATATTGGATTTTATGGTTTTATCGCCATTGGGTGCTATTATGATGAAGGAGCTGCAGATAACTACTGCCCGGTTCTCGATGGCGGTTTCAGTTTATGCTTTTAGCGCGTGTGCCGGAGGATTGGTCGCTGCGGGTTTTGCAGATATGTTTGACAGGAAGAAGTTACTTGTTCTTTTTACCGGCGGATTTATACTGGGGACATTGTTATGTGCCATGGCGCCCAACTATGAGGTATTGGTGGTGGCAAGGATTTTCGCCGGAGGTTTGGGTGGAATTGTCAGTTCTGTAAGCTATGCCATCATTACGGACCTGTTCGAGGCAAGACAGCGCGGACGCGCGATGGGCTTTTTCCAGATGGCTTTCGGGGCCAGTCAGGTACTGGGTATTCCTGTTGGCTTGTTTTTGGCCAACCGGTTTGGTTGGCATTCTCCTTTCTGGCTTATCACTTTGTGCGGGATGATGATTGCAGTTGCCCTTGTAAAATTTATTCCCTCTGTAGCGGGACATCTGAATGAAAAGCGGCAGCGCCGGGCGATACAACATTTGAAAGACGCAATTTCCAATCCCGGTTATTTAAGGGCCTTTCTTTCTATTACATTACTGACAACCGGTGGGTTTATGTTAATACCGTTGGGCAGCGCGTATGGTGTGCATAACCTGGGGCTTAAAATGGACGAACTGCCGGTGTTATATGGTGCATTGGGGGTGTTTATGATCATTGCAGCTCCGTTGAGCGGAAAGTTATGTGACTCCGTGGGCCCTTTCAGGCTGTTTGTGACCGGGTCTGTGCTGTGCGTCATACTTGTCCGGATCTATACCACACTGGGCATCACGCCTTTATGGAGCTGTATAGCAGTGGTGATTGCGCTTTTTACCGGCGTTATCTTCCGCCAGGTTTCAGCCGGCGTGCTGATGAGCATGGTGCCTGAAACCGAAGACCGGGGTGCCTTTATGAGCCTAAATTCTGCTTTTCAGCAGATCTCCGGCGGTATCGCTTCTTATGTTGCCGGGCTCGTGGTGACACAATCCGGCAATGGTCGACTGGAACATTATTCCGACTTGGGTAATATCGTGATAGCGACGATGATCCTTTCTGTTGGTCTGATGTATTGGGTTGTCCTTTACCTCCGCGCCAGGGTAACGGTGACGGAAAACTATTTCAACAAAAGCGTAAAAATAAAGGAGGCGCAGGAATGAATATAAACACCTGCTGTTTTACCGACAGGATTGCACTTACCCGGGAGAACCGGATACTGCCGGCTGCTTGCTCGATGATCACAGCTAACATGAATGCGCTGACCGCATATCTTCCTCAGTTGCATATTGTGGAACGTGAATACTACGATGGCTTAAAGTCAGAGAGGCGAAAACAGAGTTATCTATTGGGCAGGGTAGCAGCAAAAAATGCGCTCGCTGCCATCGCCCCGGAAAACAAGCCCGACTCGGTTTTTATCGGCTTTGGTGTTTTCCATTTCCCTGTAGTTAAGGGACTGAAGACTCCTAACCTGCAAGTGAGCATCAGTCATACCGGCAACATTGGTGTGGCATTGGCATTTGAAGAGGAGCATCCCATGGGCATTGATATGGAAAAGGTGGATGACGATCATATTGACGCTATCAGAGACCATATCTCGGAACAGGAAAGAGCGCTTATATCGGCCTGTGGTATTGCTTTGTCAATCGGCTGTACAATCGTATGGAGCATGAAGGAGGCGGTATCGAAAGTATTGCGGACAGGTATGACGGCCGACTTTATTGTACTGGAAATAGACAGCCTGCAGCGCAACGGCATGTTTTATGAAGGAACGTTCAAATATTTAAAACAATATAAGGCTGTCGTAATCTATGTTAACGAACATGCCTGCGCCGTTGCGTTACCTAAAAAAACACAGTTCCCCCTGCTGAATTTCTTTAACGCTTTTAGTGCTGTGACGCAGAAAATTTAATATACAAACAAAAAATTTTTGAGCATATATGAGTTGGCTGAAGGATAAGGAAAGTTCTTCGGGTAAGGTCCTCTGTAGCAGGGATTACACGTTGAGCATGCCAGGTATGGTCTGGGGAGGGATGTCTGAAAACTGGCTGCTGAAAGAATTGGGTGACATCCATTGGTCTATGATCGGGGACGGACTGGGCGTGACATCAGACCGGTTAACGGACAGTAATGGAGAACGGCTCTATGCCAGTTTTGTACGTCTTTGTTGGGAAAGCAGCCAAAGCCTTGGTGCTTTTCGGGAGAACCAGCATTTGTCTGTCAACAGTGAACTATCCCGCTTTGGAAAGAAGATGTTCTTTAGTGATGCTGTATTGACTTCGTCGGAGTGTACTATTACAGCTTCGCTGATGTCCGTTTTTTCTGCGCGGAATACAGGCGACAACCGGGCGTTGAAAAATGCAGTTCCGTTGGTGCAGGGAGACGACAGAATTGCAACCCACGATAAACTACCCTCGTTTGCGCGGCAGTACTTTGACGTTAAAACGAGGTTATTCCCGCAGGAGGGACAACTAAAGGATGTGGAGTTCAGCCTGGCAGGCCATCCATTCGGGCTGGATACCACGCCTTTATTTAATATAGACTATACTATTGATCCTTTCGATGATATTAACGGTGTAGGCCTGATTTATTTTGCTGCATTTCCGAAAATCAGTGACAAGTGCGAACGGCTTTATTTTAATCAACAATCAGCGGGTGCCAAAGACTGGGCGTACCGGAGCTCCTGCCTGGCACGTGATATCTATTATTTCGGAAATGCTAATCCCGGTGAGCAACTGGAATATCAGCTTGACAGCTGTGAGTTCATCACAACGCAATTGGTGCGGCTGAGTGCATCCCTTTTTAGAAAGGAAGACAAGCAGTTAATAGCGAAGATATTTTCTGTTAAGGTGGTGTCTGCCGGGGACAATGAAGATGAAGCCGAGGTGACGGCAACTGTTGATAAACAGTCTGCAGTTGATGTGGCGTATAACCGGAAATCCTTGTCTGAGGCCATTGCTGTATTCCTGTCGTCCATGTTGGGAGAGGCAACCCTGACCGGGTCTACTAACCTCAGGTTGTATGGAATAGAGTCCGTAGTATTCCTGGAGCTTTCCGCCTTCTTACAGGATAAGTTTGGGCTGAAGAGTAATCCAAGCCGGTTTTACGGACATTCAACGATAGATGAAATCGTTTCCTATCTTTTAAACGAAGAACAGGTAACGGGTATTAAAACAGATGACCGGCCGGAAAGCCGGACAGAAGATATTGCAATTGTAGGAACAGCTTTTCGTTTGCCAGGTGCTGCTGACTGGAAAGCGCTATGGGATATTCTTGCAAATGGGCGGTCTGTTATAACCAATACGCCATCCGAAAGGTGGCGCTGGCCCTCAGGAACAGATCCGGAGAACACGCACAGGGGGCTTGGCCGTGGAGGATATCTGCCGGACATTGAAAAGTTTGATGCGACATTTTTCAGGATCTCACCGAGAGAAGCCGAATTGATGGACCCTCAGCAGAGATTGTTACTGGAGTTGACATGGGAGCTGCTGGAAAAGGCCGGATATAAGGCTGGTAACCTGAAAGGTAGCAGGACAGGGGTGTATATCGGTGCCAGTGGGAGTGATTATGAGCTGGTGCTGCAAAAGGAGAAAGCATTTGAGTCAGCGATCGGAACGGGTACTGCGTTGTCCATTCTGGCAAACAGGATATCGTATTTTTATGACCTGGAAGGTCCCAGCCTTCAAATAGATACAGCCTGTTCTTCCTCATTGGTGGCTATACATGAAGCGGTGAATGCAATAAGGTCTGGTGAGTGTATGCAGGCAATTGCAGGAGGAGTGCATCTGATGTGTCACTATGCCAAAAGCCTTTCTTACTATGAGGCTGGGATGTTAAGTCCTGATGGTAAGTGCCAGACCTTCGATGAAAAGGCCAACGGATATGTAAGAGGCGAGGGTGCAGTGCTTTTCCTGTTGAAACCATTGACTGTAGCCTTGGCAGATAATGATCAGATACTGGGTGTTATTAAGGCTACTGCAGTCAATCATGGCGGACAATCCGGTGGTTTGACTGTTCCTAATCCCCATAGACAGCAGGAACTGTTGAAAGCGGCCTACCAGCAGGCGGGAATAGATGTGTCGACGGTAGGCTACATAGAGGCGCATGGGACGGGTACCAGTCTGGGTGACCCGATAGAGGTGACGGGATTAACGACAGCATTTAACCATCTGCAGAAACCCCATGAAACTGCATTACCTGCCGTGGCCTGGTGTGGAATAGGATCGATAAAAACAAATATTGGTCACCTGGAGGCCGCAGCCGGTGTTGCCGGTATGCTGAAGGTGCTGCTGTCAATGAAGAAGCAATATCTGCCGGCAACGATAAATTTCGATACGCTGAATAAAAAGATAGAGCTGGAAGGAAGCCCTTTTTATATTCAGCATATCGCTCAGCCCTGGAAACCTGCAAATGGCAGCTTGCCGCTCCGGGCGGGCGTCAGCAGTTTCGGTATTGGCGGTGTCAACTGCCATGTTGTGTTGGAATCTTTTACACAGGCTGAAACGCCTTCCGCAAAGCTGTTTACTCCATTTATTTTCGTTTTATCAGCCAAAAACAAAAACAGGCTACTGGCGTATGCTATTGATATGCTGGCTTATCTGCAGGATATGCCTGAAGCTGACCCTGCAAGTATTGCTTATACGATGCAGACTGCCCGTGAGGAAATGGATGAACGACTGGCTATTGTGTATAGCGCTGTGAACGAGTTAGCGGAAAAACTGCGCTGTTATATCGGAGGCACGGTGCTGAACGGCTGTTTTACCGGAAATGTGAAAACAGACGGCCAGCTGGCTGGTGCTTTTAATAAAACATCTTCCGTTGTACAACAATGGATTACTGACCGTAATCCTGAACAGCTTGCAAAATACTGGTGTTATGGAACGGCGATTGACTGGAACCTGTTATATGGGGCTAAAAAGCTTGACAGGACCGTCCTGCCGGGTTATCCTTTTGCCCGCGACTCCTACTGGGTGTCCACGTCCGCGAAGGTTGAAAGTGCAGGTGCCCAACAACTGCATCCCCTGGTACATAACAATACCTCTGACTTAAACGAACAAAGATATACCAGCATATATACCGGGAACGAACAGTTCCTGTCTGACCACATTGTAGACGGGAAAAAAATGCTGCCGGGAGTTGCTTATCTGGAAATGGCCAGAACAGCGGGTTTGTTGGCCACGGGAAAAAATGCGTCCCGGATCAGCGAAGTCTATTGGTTAAGCCCCATACGCGTAAATGATGCGCCTCAGGCGGTACATGTCCGTGTTTATCCGGACAGAGAAAATATCGGATATGAGGTATATACGAATAATGGGACAGACAGCATTATACATGCAAGAGGTCTGCTGGATTACCGGGAACCGGCTGCCTGCCCTTCTCCTGACCTCATTGCCATCCGGCAGCGACTGGAATATTCAGCAGACAAAGATGCATGTTATCGTTTTCTGCGTCAGCAGGGACTGGATTATAAACAAGGTTTCCAGGGAATAGAACAATTGAACTATAACGGGACCGAGGCGTTGGCAATCATCGGCCTTCCAATTGAAGCAGGTTACGGGTTGCCCCCCGGACTGATGGATGGTGTTCTGCAAACATGTCTGTGCCTTAATCTTCCCCTGCAAAAAGCAGATTTGTTACTGCCGTTCAGCATAGGAGAAGTATTGATTTATGGAGATATAGCATCACAGATGTATTGCTACGCAACGAAAAGAGGTGGTGAAGCGGTATATGATGCAGTGCTGTTGACCATGGATGGAGAGGTCCGGCTATTTTTCAGGGGAGTGAGTATGCTGCCGGCAAAAGGCACTGTTGCCGCTAAACAGCCGGTACTGTCAGGCTTTGATAAAAATGTTCACCTGTTTGACGCGATTTGGCAAATAAGCAGTCTTGCTGAAAGTAAAAAGCGGCAATCGGCTGGCACTCGTCTTTTACTGCTTGCAGGGGGGCCGGTTGGCTTAGATGAGAAGCTGCGGCAGATAATACCGGAGGCAGAAGTGATCGTTACGACTGCTGTGGAAGCAGAAAAATATTTTGTGCAGGTGTTCCTGGAGATCAGGAAAAAGATGGAAGCGAAAGCAGCAGCAAATGTGCTGGTGCTTTTTCCTGAAGAGGAGTCTTTGCGCTACAGATTCATTGGAGGATTGTTGAAAACGGCCAGCCGTGAATATCCACAGTTAAAGAGTAAAACGATAGGCGTGGAGCGTTTGTCCCTTCATGATATTGAAGAGCTGGCGCAGCTGGTGTCTTGCGAGCTGGATACGTCAGATGCTGAAGTGCGCTACCGTGGCGGTGTGAGAGAAGTGAAGCAGTTACAGGAACTGCGATCTTCATCGTCTTCTCCTTCACCAGGGATAAGTATCCGTGCAGACGGTGTGTACCTGATTACCGGAGGCGGTGGCGGTCTTGGCCGGTTGCTGGCGTCACATATCACGAATACGCCTGGCGCCCGCGTGGTGCTTTGCGGCCGTAGCGAGGCGCCGTCGTGGGTTGCCGCATTGCCGGCAGTGAGCTATCGCCGCTGCGACGTGGGGGATGCTGCCTCAGTGGCATCGCTGATCAGCTGGGTGCAGGACAACTACGGGGAGCTTCACGGTATTATCCACGCGGCAGGCGTGGTGCGGGACAGTTTTATCATCAACAAGACAGCGGCATCCGCCTCGGCGGTATTGAGTGCCAAGATCGGCGGCGTACGGCATCTGGATGAGGCCAGCGCTTCCTGCCGACTGGATTTTATGATTTTGTTCTCGTCCCTGTCAGGAGTGAGGGGCAATATCGGGCAGGGCGATTACGCTGCAGCAAATGCTTATCTGGACGACTATGCACTGTACCGCAATGAGCTGGTAAAGGCAGGAGCGCGCAGTGGCCGCACGCAGAGCATCGCATGGCCGTTATGGGCCAGTGAGGGGATGCAGGTGGATGAGGAAAGCGCGCGTTACCTGGAGCGGGAATGGGGAATGCAGCCGTTGCCGGCATCCTCCGGCCTTGCATTGTTTGACCGGTTGTTACAACAGGGCCACGAACAGGTGGTCGTATTTCATGGTAAGAAGAACAAATTTCTGCAACAGGAAGACAGCCCGGCCCCGCCACCGGTTGTTACAAATAATTTAACATTGAGAGATCAGGTAACGAAGAAGGTGTTTGAGTTCATATCAGTAAACCTCAAGCTGGAGTTAACTGCCATATCGCTGGATGAAGAGCTGGGTGACTATGGTTTCGATTCCATCTCACTGACGAAGCTGGCCAACCAGATAAACGACTATTACGATTTATCATTAACGCCCACTGTTTTTTATAGCCACTCCACTGTAGAGAAGCTGGTAAACCATTTGTTGGAGGAATATGCCGCTAATATTATCAAACATCACGAAGCTCCTCATACTCCTCATAGCTCATCGCATGAGGGGATGACGCCCCCTGTTGGCATACTGCCTGCCACAGGAAAAAACAGGCGTTTTATGCATGAATCACCTGTAATCTCTTCGTCATCAGAACCTGTTGCGATAGTGGGAATGAACGGCCGTTTTCCCGGTTCGGCAGACCTGCAGCAGTTCTGGGAGCATCTGAAGTCCAATCATGATCTTGTGACAGAAGTGCCTGCAGACCGTTGGGACTGGC
>NZ_JABAIA010000006.1 GCF_012641275.1 Chitinophaga varians
CACCTGTTGCGGGGCGTCATCACCCCGACCTGGAAGACCAGATCGGTTATTACCTGAACACGCTGGCCCTGAGAAACGAAGTTGCAGGCAGCCGGAGTTTCAAACAGTTGCTGGCATCGGTGCGGGAAACGACCTTGTCAGGTTTTGAACACCAGGTGTATCCTTTTGACATGCTGGTGGAGGAGTTGGGACTGGGAGGAGATTTGAGCCGGTCACCGCTGTCAGATGTGGTGGTGATATTACAGAACATCCGCTTAAACGATGAGCAACAGTTAGAGATGCAGGGGCTGGAAGTGACGCCGGAAGCGGCATCCCTGGACATCAGCAAGGGGGATTTACGTTTTCAGTTTTATCACGATGAACAAAGTGGAGTGCTTCATGGCAACATCGAGTACAACAGTGATATTTTTAACCGGGAGCGTATAGAACGGATGGCGGCCCATCTCGGCCGCCTGATGGAGGCTGTTCATGCTAATCCGGCTATGCCGGTTGATGAGCTGGAGTATCTCGCTGAATCCGAGAAACAGCATTCCATGAAACGAGCGCTTTCTTTCAATGCCAATGTAGACGAGGACTGATGTAATAGTCCAGATTGAAGCATTAAACGCCATTAATATGAAAAATAAACTTATTCACACTTTAATAGAGGGACAGGCCAGGCAATATCCTGACCGGGTGGCTGTAGCAGGTTATGGGCTTCGTATGAGCTACCATGATCTGAACGGTTATGCCAATCAACTGGCCCATGGCCTGCTGTCATTGGGTTACCGGGACGAAAAACATGTGGGTGTTTATGCCGGCGGTGGCCCATTACAGGTGGTTGCGCTGCTGGCCTGTTTTAAGGCAGGGGCCGTGTATGTTCCGATGTCGGCAGACCAGGCTGTTCATCATCTGTTACAGGTGATAACGGAGACCGGGATGCAGGCCATCGTTACCACTACGGCGCATGCGACCACGCTAAAGCAATTGCTGGCCGCCCATGTTGTTAAGATCGATACGGTAATTATCCTGGACAGTCCGGTGGACACCGTGTTGCCGTTGTCGTTTGAACATCACCTTCCCATAGAAAATATTGTATACAATGTAGCTGACCCTGATCTGGACTACGATGCGTCCGGCAGTGCTTATGTGTTTTACACTTCGGGTTCTACGGGCAGGAGCAAAGGCATCATCGGTTCCCACGTGTCGCTGAGCCATTACATCCACTGGCATCAGCGGGAGTGGGGCATAGACGGTAGTTTCCGTATCAGCCAGCTGGCGCCGATGACTTTTGACGCTTCGCTGAAAGATATCCTGACAGGTCTCATCGGCGGTGCTACTGTTTGCATGCCCGACAGCTATATCAAAAACAATCCGGCGCTGTTGGTGGAGTGGTTAAGAAACGAGCAGGTCACGCTGCTGCAAACGGTTCCTTCTGTTTTCCGGTTGATCACCGGCAGTTTGCAGGAGTCAGGAGCTCCGCTTGCCGACCTGCGTTACGTGGTACTGGCAGGCGAACGTTTGTACGGGCGTGATGTGTTGAACTGGAAGGCTGCCAATGGCACCACTGCGCGGTTATCGAACCTTTACGGACTAACAGAAACGACTATACTAAAAACCTATTATCATATTGAAAGCTGGGACTGGCAGCCGGGAGAAGTACTGCCGGTGGGTGTTCCGATCACTAACACCATGGTGGCCGTTGTTAATAACAACAGTTTATGTGTGGGAGGGGAGATAGGAGAAATTTATATCAAAAGCCCTTTTATCAGCAAAGGTTATATCGATCCCTCGCTCAATGAACAACACCTGATCCGGAATCCATTGGGGGATAGTGAGCTTGACCTGGTATGGCGCACCGGTGACCTCGGCCGTTATCGAAACGACGGCAACCTGGAGATACTGGGCCGCCGCGATGAGCAGGTAAAGATCAATGGAGTACGTATAGAGCTGGAGCAGGTGCGTTCGGTGGTACTACAGCAGGAGGGAATTATGCGCGTAGAGCTGGTAGTATACGCAGGAGAAGACTTTCAGCAGGAACTGATTTGTTATTATACAGGCAAACGTTATGTCCCGGACCAATTACGGACGTTATTGTCAACTGATCTTAACCCGGCCATGTTGCCCGGTTATTATGTATGGATGGACAGTTTCCCGCTGAACATGAATGGTAAAGTGGACCGGAAAGCACTTCCCCGACCGGAGGAGATATTGCTCAAAGCCGGTTATGAAGAGCCAAGAGCGGGGCTGGAACAACAGGTGGCCCAGGTCTGGCGGAATGTACTGGGTATTGGCATTATTGGGCGGGAAGACAACTTTTTCAGTGTTGGCGGCTCTTCCCTCAAAGCTATGCAGGTAGCCACCAGGGTATATAAGGAGCTCGATGTACAGCTTACCATTGCTGATATCTTTGGTCACCCGGTTCTCTGTAAGCTGGCAGAATATGTTCGTCAGAAAAAGGCAGCGTCTTATCAGGCTATACCACGTGCAGGCATACAGGATAGTTATCCTTTGTCGAACTCCCAGCGGCGTTTGTGGGTACTGAGTCAAATATCGGAGCAGTCTGTTGCCTATAATATCGTTCCGGTGTACCGGATACGGGGCGTATTGGATTTAACCGCACTGGATGGCGCTTTTCAACGTTTGTCTGAACGTCATGAGAGCCTGCGGACAGTTTTCTTCCTGGAGGGCGGTGAGCCCCGTCAACGTATCCTTCCGGTGGGACAGCCCGAATCGGGGTTGGTGGTACGTTCTTTTACCGGTACGAATGCGGAGGCACAGGCCTATGAATATGCCGCCGGCATTGCGTCGGAGCCTTTCGATCTTACGAATGGCCCTTTGTTCAGGACAGAGCTGTTGGAAATAGCAAAGCATGAATATCTGCTGGTATGGTCTATCCATCATATTATCTCGGACGAATGGTCGATGGGAGTGATGGTACGGGAGGTCATCAGTGCCTATAATTCACTCGCCGAAGGCACCGGGCCAATGTTTGAGCCCCTCCCGGTGCAATATAAGGATTATGCGGTATGGCAGCAGGCAGAAGTGTCAGGCGAACTGTTTTCCAAACATCGCCAGTACTGGCTGAAACAATTGGAAGGAGAACTGCCGGTACTGGCATTTCCGGCGGACTATACCCGTCCTTCTATCAAACAGCATCAGGGAGCCGTGCTGCGGACCGGTTTCCCGGCAGAAGACAGTCAGGCATTTCAACAATTGCTTCGCGATAAAGGCCTGACCCCGTTCATGGGTATGCTGGCTTTGGTGAACGTGTTAATGTTCCGGTACTGTGGGCAGTCAGATCTGATCATCGGTACTCCGGTGGCCGGTCGTGACCACCCGGACCTGGAAAACCAGATCGGATATTTCCTGAATACATTGGCATTACGAAACCATATTAAAGGAGAAGACAGTTTTACGGAAGTGCTGGAAAATATCAGATCAACAACTGTTTCGGCATTTACGCATAAGGCTTACCCATTTGATCTGTTGGTGGAGGAACTCGCCGTCAGGCGTGATTTGAGCCGGTCGCCATTATTCGATGTGATGGTCATATGGCAGAGCGGACAGCAGGATGATGCTGGCCAGCCAGCATTAAACGGGCTGGAAATAGAGAGCGTGCATCTGCATGACACGGTGAGTAAGTTCGATCTTACCTTTTCCTTCGAATTAAATGATGGCATATTTGATTTTCAGATAGAGTACGACACGGCATTATTCAGGAAAGAGCGTATAGCGCAGATGGCGGCCCATCTGGGAGGGATATTACAGGCGGTAGTACAGTCGCCGGCAGTAGCCGTTAAAACCCTGGACTATCTTCCGGCAGCGGAGCGGCAGCTGTTGCTGGATACCTTCAATAACACCGGCCGGGACTGGCGGTTGGAACGGAAAGACCTGGTCAGCTGTTTTGAGCGGCAGGTATTGCAGCACCCGGATGAAATTGCGCTGGTTACCGGAGAAAAAATATTTTCTTTCAGCGAGCTGAATAGTTTAGCGAATCAACTGGCAGACCGGCTTCGGCGCAACCACGGCATCACCGGCGGACAGTTGATTGGTATCAGCATGGCTCGCAATGAATACCTGGTAACCGGCATCCTGGGCGTGCTGAAAGCAGGTGCTGCTTATGTTCCGCTTGACCCTGCGTATCCCGCAGACAGGCAGGATTATATTATTGAAGACAGTGGACTCCAGCTGATCCTGGTAGACAACACCTCCAAGACATATCAAAGAAAGGTACCGGTACTGGACCTCAGTGCTGAAGATACCCTGAAGGACTACGCAACTTCAAATACCGCTGTTGTTGCCCGGCCGGAAAGCCTGGCGTATGTGTTCTATACATCAGGATCAACGGGACGTCCCAAAGGAGTGCTGATCCGTCATGAAGGGGTTGTCAATATGCTCAGCGCTGTAAAAGAGCAGTTGGGCATCACATGGGCCGACAGATGGGTGGCGATCACCACTTATACTTTCGATCTGTCGGTGATGGAGATGTTATTGCCGTTAACGATGGGTTGCCGGCTCGTGCTTGCCGGAAACGACGAATGTAATGCGCCCGAGCTACTGGCAGCTTTGCTGGAAAGCAGCGGAGCAACGATACTCGAGGCTACACCGGCCATGTGGAACCTTTTGCTGGCCAGTGGCTGGAAGGGCCGGGAAGGGTTGCTGGCCATTTCGGGAGGAGAGGCCATGAGTGAGGGGCTGGTGCAGCAGCTATTAAAGCTGACGGGGCGTTTATGGAACATGTACGGGCCAACAGAGACGACTATCTTTTCCACCATATTGGAAGTGAACAGTCCCGAGCAGGCTAATCTGATCGGCAGGCCTATTGCCAATACCCAGCTGTATATCCTGGATGCCTGTCAACAGCTGCTGCCGATAGGCGTGCCGGGTGAGTTGTGCATTGCCGGCGATGGCGTTGCGCTGGGCTATCTGAATAATGACCTGCTGACGAAGGACCGTTTTATTCCCCATCCATATGGGAAAGGAAAACTGTATCGCACCGGAGATATTGCCAGCTGGACCGCCACCGGGGATGTTATCTTTTACGGCCGCAGGGACAACCAGATAAAGGTCAACGGTTACCGTATTGAGCTGGGAGAGATCGAAGAAAGTTTGCTTGCTTCCGGTTTGTTGCGTCAGGCAGTGGTCACTGTATATCAGGCAGGAGCGGAGAAAGTGCTGGTGGCCTATTATACTGCAGATGGCACTGTTTCAGCAGAGGCGCTGCGTTCATGGCTGCAGGACCGTTTGCCGCAGTATATGGTCCCGGCCTATTTTATGAAGATGGAGCAGTTGCCCCTGACCACCAACGGGAAAATAGACCGCAAATCTTTACCGGCGCCACAGGCACAGCAGCAGGTGTACCGCATGCCGGTAACCGCCGCAGAAAAGGCTTTGGCGCGCATCTGGGAAGAACTGTTGCAAAAAGAAAAAATAGGTCTTGATGACAACTTCTTTGAGACAGGCGGACATTCATTGCTGGCCATACAGGTGATATCCCGGATTGCAAAAGAATTCAATCACAGGCTGCCATTAGGCATATTCATGCAGAACCCCACGATAGGCGCACAAGCTGCTATCCTCGCAGCTACGCAACGAAATAATGAGCCGGCATTAATATCAGCAATGGGTGTCCATAAAGCCGGAAGGGCCGCTGTTTATTTACTGCCGCCATTGATCGGGTCACCGCTGATGTACGGGAAAATGAGTATCGCCCTGAGTGCCGCTTATAATTGTTATGGGCTACAGGACGCCGGGTTTGAAAATGCTCAAAAAATCGACCAGTCACTGGAAGAGAAAATCAAACGTTTTGCTAATCAGATTATGCAGCATACCACTACGAAGAAGGTCCGGCTACTGGGCTTCTCCTATGGGGCAACAATCGCGTTTGAGATCGCAAAAATACTGGAGCGTGAAGGTATGGAAATCATACTGGCCGTGGTGGACAGGCCGGTGATCAAACGAAAATTGTTCCTTAACCTGAAACGCAGCCCGGCGGAGCATGAAGATATCAACCGGTTTCTTGAGAGGATCAGCAGAATTGATCCCACCATATCCTACCTGTCTGATATTAACGTCAATTGGAATAACAATATCAGGCTGATGGAAAAATATAACCAGAAAGGAAAGGTGAAAGGACCGCTGCTGGCATTCAAGTCGAAAGATAACCTTAGCAGGGACTTTCTCAGCATGGACGACTGGAAGGAATTTTCCTCCCATGCATTTGCACACCACTATTTAGAAGGAGACCACTACGAATGTCTGGACATGGACGATAACATTGCCCGGATATATGAAGTGCTGCTTCAATATGATCATATAAAAGAGACAGTCAATGCAGACTATTAAAACACTAAAAAAATCAGCATATGTATCTGCAAGAAAAAACAATCAATGAGCAGGCGCTCCCGAAGGTGCTGCACTTTAACGAGAACATCACGGTCGATGACTTTATTGCATGGGCACGTACCCCTGAAAACCCTGTACATCAACGGGTGTTGGAGTCCGGCGCTGTTTGGGTAAGAGGCCTGAACATCGACTCTGCGGAAAAATTTCAATACCTGATGCAGGAGCTGTACCCTAAAACGAAAAGTTTTCTTGATGGGAACTCCAGCAGGGGGAAATATACCTCTACGGTGTACAACGCTTCAGAATATGACGCAGGGTCCATCATACAGCTGCATACAGAGTATTCCTACTCCGGAGAATGGCCTTCCGTTATTTGTTTCTGTTGTGTTGTAAAACCTGATCTGGGAGGAGAAACAACGGTAGGTGACTGCAAAGCGGTGCTTGAAAAGCTGAGCGCTCCGCTGGTAAATGATTTCCGGAAGAAAGGGATCACTTATGTCAGAAACCTCCACGGAGGACAGGGCTTAGGGCCATCCTGGCAGGAAGCATTCGAGTCAGAAGACAAAAACTTCATCAACGATTATTGCGCTAAGCATCATATCACCGTTGAGTGGCGTAACGACGGAACAGGAAGGTTTATCCAGACAAGACCGGCGATCAGGCTGCATCCGCAGACAAATGAAGAACTGTGGTTTAACCAGGTAGACCAATTCTATCCGCAGATATATGGTCCCGAAGTATTTGATGCATTGCTGGCAATGAGTAACGGCATAAAAGAAAATCTGCCTATGTATGCCACCTTTGGTGACGGAACGGATATCCCACTGGAATATATCCAGGAGATCATTAAAGTGCTGGAAGAAGTGACGATCCCGGTGAGCTGGGAAAAAGGAGACCTGCTGATTGTAGATAATATGGCCTCTTTGCACGGAAGACTGCCCTACAAGGGCAACAGGAAAATACTTGCCTCTATGGCGTAACAGAAGACCCTCTTAATTGACTTGTTATGACACCCAAATATAAATCATATAACATCCATGCCCTGGAATCTATTCCCTATCTGCAAAAGATGGACAAGGCAATTATTGAAGACATCAAAATTGTTGGCGAAATATATCCATTCAAGACAAACAATTATGTGTTGGACAACCTCATCGACTGGGAAAGAGGAATTGATGACCCGATATTCAGGCTGAATTTTCCTCATCGCGGCATGCTGACAGAAGAACACTACGATAAGTTAAAGTGGGGAAGGGACCGCCTTGCTAAAGATGAGTTTGCCGAACTGGTAGATCAGATACGAATGACGCTGAACCCGCACCCGGCTGGCCAGACATCCTTCAATGTGCCGTTTGAAAATGGCGTGAGACTGGAAGGCCTTCAGCATAAATACAGAAATACCGTATTGTATTTTCCCAGCCATAGCCAGACCTGCCATGCATATTGTACTTTTTGCTTCAGGTGGCCACAGTTTGTTTCCAATGCGGAATTGAAGTTCCAGTCAAAAGAACTCGATTCACTGATCAGGTATCTGAACTATAATCCTCAGATCACGGATGTATTGCTGACTGGCGGAGACCCGATGGTGATGGGGCCACAGATCCTTTCCAGGTATATCGACGCGTTGATTGGCGTGAAAAGTTTGCGCAATATCAGGATCGGTACCAAGTCGCTTACTTTCTGGCCATTCAAATTTACAGCTGAGGAAGGGCATCAGGAGGTGCTGCAAATACTTCGGAAGGTTACCGACAGTGGGAAACACCTGGCCATCATGTCGCATTTTAACCATCCGGCAGAATTGAAGTCAGATGTGGTGATCGACGCGATAAAAAACCTGAGGGCAACAGGTGCTGAAATCAGGACGCAGGCACCGCTGCTCAGGACCATCAATAATAAAAGCGAGATTTGGTCGGAAATGTGGGAACGCCAGGTACAGCTGGGATTGATACCCTACTATATGTTTTTGCCAAGAGACACAGGTGCACAGCATCATTTCGCGGAAGACCTGCGGACTGCGTTGCATATCTATAAGAACGCTATCCAAAAACTAAGCGGTATTTGCCGTACCGCCAAAGGGCCGGTGATGTCGGCGCTGCATGGCAAAGTGGAATTGCTGGACTGCGTGGACGACGTGTTTTATTTGCGTTATCTGCAACATCGCGACCCTGGTATGGCTTACAAGGTCTTTAAGGGCCGTGAGGCCATTGACAATCCCAAATGGTTTTCTGATCTTACCACTGTTGATAAATATGAGGAGCGCTATTTCGAGGAGGTGAAGCGTGTTGAGGTAGGAGTGTAAGGCAGGACCTAATAACGAACGGCCGGAATAATATAGTTAACCAGTATTTCAAAAAACTGTTTGGCCTGCCGTGAGTCAAAGTTTCCCTGTGTACAAACAACCACCAATGCCAATTCCCTGATCACCAAAATGTATTGCCCACCATTGCCCGAGCTGAACTGGCAGGTATAATAGCGGTTGCCCGCTTTTACGGACTCCGTGTACCAGCAAAGCCCATAATAGGCTGGCTTGCAGAGCGTATCTGTAAGTCCGCTTTGACCAACAAAAGAGAATGAAGGAATTCCGGTGATGGGAGAGGTGGCAATGTGCAGATATTCAGATGAGATGATATGCTTATCCAAGAAATAGCCATTGTGTAAAACCAGTTGCCCGATTTTAAGCATGTCCGGCCCTGTCATAAAAAATGAACCACCGGACATATAGTTGCCGGAAGGGTCTTGTGTCCATCTATAGTCCCTGATCCCCAGCGGGGCAAAGAGGTGTTCGGCGGCGAAATCCGCGAGCGGTTTTCCTGTGGCTGCTTCTATCACTGCGCCGGCGATCAGCGCATTGCAGGTGCTATAGGACCACCGCTGGCCTGGTTTGTGGGCCATCGGCCTGTCCAGGCAGAAGGCGATCCAGTTTTCACTTTCTTCCATAGGTGTTTCACAGTCATGGGAGGAAAAGAACTCTTCGCAGATGAGCCCTGATTTCATGGCAAGCAGGTGCCGTAGCGTAATCTCTTTCTTCGGGCCGGTAAAAAAAGCAGCGTAGGCGGAGTTGTGGAAGTACTGAAATACTTTGTCGTCAAGACTATGCAGATATCCCTTGTCTATGGAAATGCCTGCCAGCAATGACAGGATGGATTTAAAAGATGACCTGATGTCAAACAGCGAATCTGCCTGGTGGCCAGGGAAATAGTGTTCATAGATAAGGTCATCTTTTTGATAGATGAGCAGACTGTAGAGATTAGGATACTTGCTGTCAGTAATAATGTTTTTCAATGCATCCATCGGTAGGTGCCGTTAGGGATGTTAATTTAATACTTTTTATATAAAAAAGTATGTCCGAGAGGATAAGAAAAGCCTTACAGCATCTGGCTGTAAGGCTTTGATTCACTTGTGCTTATTTATTTATGCGCTGAAGTGCTGCCAGCATTGCTTCTCCCACTGCTTTTGCAGAAGCCGGATTTTGGCCGGTGACCACCCGCTGGTCTGTGACTACATGCTGCTGCCAGAGGCCGGACTTTTCAAAGATGGCGCCGCGCGCTATTAAAGTTGTCTCCAGCAGAAAAGGGACCACCTTATCCAGTTTTACGGCCGCTTCTTCTTCATTGGTGAAGGCATTGATTTTTTTCCCGCCTACCAGGTATTGGCCATTGCTTAACCGGATGTTGACGAGTCCGGCAGGGCCATGGCAGACAGCACTGACTATGCCGCCGGCTTCGTAGATCCTGCCGGCAATGCCGGCCAGTTCGGTATTGTCTGCAAAGTCCCACATGGCGCCATGTCCGCCGGCATAAAAAATAGCGTCATATTTTGAAGGGTCTATGGCCGACGGTTTCATGGTATGCGTTATTTTTTGGTGATAGGTAGCGTTGTTCCAGAATTTTTTGTTGATGGGATCATCAAGATTGAATCCATCGACAGGGGCTTTGCCACCTTGTGGGCTCACAAAATCAATTTCGTAGCCGGCATCGTGCAGGACTTCCCAGGGATGCGCCACTTCCGCGAGATAATAGCCGGTGGGTTGACCGGTACTGCCTTTTTTGTCGTGGCTGGTCACCACAAACAGAATTCTCTTTTCCATATGTTTTCCTTGTTGTTTAGTTTGTGCAGCTGCCGGATTGTGCGCAGCACTAATAGCCATTAAGCCAATAATGATTGATAAGATTGCCTTTTTCATATGTTCGATTTGACAAGGCAAAGCTCTTCAAAAGGGCCATGATGGCACAGGAACTTTATCACAAGTTTAGTGTGATACAGATCACACTATTTGGAAAAGCGGCTCAGTGTCTCCCTGGAGACACCAAGGTAGGCCGCAATCAATGTCTTCGGTACCCGTTGGAAAAGTTGAGGATAGGTGGCGAGCAGCTGCTGGTAGCGTTCTTCGGCGGAACTGTTTAATAACGATAAAATCCGTCTCTGTAAAGCAACATAACCGGCATTCGATTTTCTTCTGAAAAAATGCTCGATTTTATGCAGATCGGCGCATATTTTCTCCCTGTTATGCAGGGACAAACAAAGCACTTCTACCTCTTCAATACAGTCAATGGCGAGGCTGGAAGCCGTTTCATTGAAATATGCCTGATAGTCCGTGATCCACCAGTCTTCCCAGGCAAATTGGAGGATATGCTCTTTGCCGTCGTTGGGATTGGTGTAGGATGCTTTTAAAAGGCCTTTGGTAACAAAGAAATCATAGGGGACGGGAGTATCTTCCTGAACGAGGAACTGGTGTTTTTTATATTTTTTGGAGGTGAAGTGGGACAGGATGTATGCAAACTCACTGTCAGTGAGGGGAGTAATTTTTTCGATCTGTTGTCTTAGTAGTTCGCTCATGAGACGCCGGAGTAGGATACTTTAAAGCGAAAGTACAATATAACATTTTCTTTTTATTGCATTTTCCAAATAAATCACTACTTTAATATCGGAATAACACAACATCGAATGTTGTCTGCCATGAAAAACCTATGCACATAAAATTGATGTCCTATGATCAAACGAATTGCACCAACTGTCCATAACCGATATTGATGAATTAACTGGTCACAACCTTATACCTCAAGAATAGCCAGACCTGCGCTGAATATTAACCTATCATGAAAAAGAAAGACACCGTTAATGTGATTTTAATTGGGTGTGGTCCGCACGCCAGACGTATTTATCTTCCTGCATTACGTAACCTCAAACAGGTAAAACTGGCTTTGGTGGTTGACCTGGAAAGCGAAGCACTGACCGTACGTAATGCTGTTGCCGATTTGGAAACGGAACTGTGGCTGATCCAGCCTTTTGCAGGTGAGCTGCCTTCTGCATTGAAAAACAAACTTTCCGCATTTGTTGCAGAAAAGCAGATTGACGGGGTCATTATCGCTACAGAGCCGCTGGTGCACAGAGCCTATGCGGAATGGGCTTTAGCTGACGAACTCAATATCCTGATGGACAAGCCCATCACTACAAGAACAGATGTCACCAGCAATTTAGATCATGCCCGTGGAATCCTGCAGGACTATTATGCATTGCTGGACGCGTATAACGATCTTCAAAGGAAAACGGAAACCGTTTTCATGATTAATTCGCATCGTCGTTTTCATAAAGGGTTTCAGTTTGTGCAGGACCAGATCAGGGAAGTGGCAGCGCGGACAAACTGCCCGGTCAGTTTTATTCAGGCATATCATAGTGACGGACAATGGCGGCTGCCCCATGAAATTATCTCGCAGAAGTACCATCCCTACTGCTTTGGCTATGGGAAGGCGTCTCATAGCGGGTATCATATTTTTGACACCATCTACCGGTTTTACAAAGCCGCCGCATTGCCGGACAAAGTAGCGGATGAAATGGAAGTGGTCAGTTCCTTTCTGAAGCCTAATGGTTTTTTTACGCAGTTAAATGAAAATGACTACCAATCTGTTTTCGGAGAAGCGTATAAACAGGTTAATCCATGGTCGGAACAACAACTACGGGAGATATGCAGGAATTTCGGCGAAATGGATGTTTCATCCGTTATTGCCCTGAGAAAATATGGAGAGGTGATCGCGAATTTTAATGTAAACCTGATCCATAATGGATTTGCTGGCAGAACATGGCTGATGCCCGGAGTGGATTTGTACAAGGGCAACGGAAGGATTAAGCATGAAAGTTATCATATCCAGCAGGGCCCGTTTCAAAACATCCAGGTACATGCCTATCAGGCATATGACAAACATGATCAGAACAGGGGGCCGGAAGAGCAGCTGGGTGGAAAAAATCATTTTGATATATACGTGTTTCGCAATCCGCTGATTGCCGATGGGGATATTCAACCGAAGGTCTATAGGTATTCAGATTTGGCCGGAGGCCAGGCTGGTGAAGACGGTGCAGCCATCACCATGGAACGGGTCAAGTTTAAAGTAGTGGAAGAGTTTGCTGATTATCTGGCCGGCAGAAAACTGAAACACCAAGTTACTTCCCAAATAGATGACCATGTTGTTCCTGTGAAGATGATGAGTGGGATTTACTGTTCTTATATTACCGGACAAAGGGCCAGCTACGATATTGAAATGGATGCCATCCGGCCCTCAAGTCAACACTACTGTAAAAATGGTAGCTCCGGTGCTTTGGTGTAATGAGCTGTTGAACCATTTGGTGTAAAAAACGTTATTCAATCACAATTTTCACTTCAAAAACCATAACGTATGAAAACACCTATTGAATCAACAATCATTAGTGAAATCAGCCATTCCATTGGCGTGCCTGAGAATGCGATCTCTGCTGATCAGACAATGGATGATCTGGGAATGACTTCTATTCTGGCAGTACAGCTGTCATCTAAGCTGCAGCAGCAGTTTGGTATAACAGACATGAGTGGCATCTCTACCAGTAATACCGTCGGCGAGCTTGTGGATTATGTTCAAAGTAAGGCTTCCTAAAGCAGGCCTTTAATAATTCAGTTGCCGGAAAGCATTATACACAAACGTATAATGCTTTCCTCTTTAGTTAGTATAGGTATTAAATAATATTTGAATATAAAATAGCGCTGTATTTTATTATATTTTGGTTGACGGGAGGACCGTTCTATCACCACAAATACTAACAGTAAAAGATGTACGAGGCTGTTATAAAAAACCTGCGTCGGCACATTGAGCCGACCAGGGAGGAAACCGAGATCTTTTTATCGCTGGCAGTGGCTAAAACCATCAGGCGGAAAGAATGTTTGCTGAAAGAAGGAGATGTGGCAAGGCAGCAGTTCTTTGTGATCAGCGGCTGCCTGCGGACCTATACCATTGACGCAGGTGGTAAGGAACATGTTTTAATGTTTGCGCCGGAAGACTGGTGGTGCAGCGGTGACCTGTACAGCTTTTTGTCAGGGCAGCAGAGCGTCAATAACCTCGAAGCGCTGGAACCCACCACGCTGTTACAAATCGGCAAAGATGATCTGGATGTTTTGTTCCGGCAGGCGCCGGCATTCGAACGGTTTTTCAGAATACTGTTTCAGAATGCTTTTGTTTTTCATCAAAACAGGATCAGCGCCAACCTGTCGCAGCCGGCAGAAGGCCGGTACGCATTGTTTACACAGACTTACCCTGACCTGGAAAGCCGGATACCGCAAAAATATATCGCCTCGTATATCGGTGTTACCCCCGAATTCTTTAGCCAGATGAAGGCTAATATGTTCCGGAAAAAACCTTAATGTACCTTATTTTTTGAGGGGGGACGGAGTTGTTGCTTTGTAGTATTAAATCATTCGGTATATGGAACACAAAGCAACCGTACAGCCTGTTTTCAGCGAAAAGCCTTTCGCGGAGAAAAAATTTATCGACATAAAAGGCCGCCGCATGGCCTACATAGATGAAGGAGAGGGCGACCCCATTGTATTTCAGCATGGCAACCCCACGTCATCTTATCTCTGGCGGAACATCATGCCTTATTGCCGTGGCCTTGGCCGCCTGATTGCCTGTGACCTGATTGGCATGGGTGATTCGGAAAAGCTCCCTGACTCCGGGCCCGGACGGTATTCCTATGCGGAGCAACGCAGTTTTCTTTTTGCCTTGTGGGAGGAATTGAAGCTAGACAGGAACGTGCTGCTGGTACTGCATGACTGGGGCTCTGTATTGGGTTTTGACTGGGCCAACCAGCACCGTGTCCGTGTGCAGGGTATTGTGCATATGGAAGCCCTGGCTGTCCCTTTTAAATGGGATGAATTTGAACCTAAGATGCGGGATTTGTTCCGGGCACTGCGTTCCCCTGCCGGCGAAGAGCTGGTGCTAAAGAACAATGTCTTCGTGGAAAAAGTATTGCCGGCAGGGATTTTCCGGCAGCTCAGCGAGGCCGAGATGGCGGAATACCTGCGTCCTTATCTTAACGAAGGGGAGGACCGCCGCCCCACCTTATCATTTCCGCGGCAGATAGCGTTGGATGGCGAGCCAAAAGAAGTGGCCGGCGTGGTGACGGACTATGGAAGGTGGCTTCAGCAGAGTTTTGTTCCCAAGCTGTGGATTCATGGTAACCCTGGCGCCGTGGAGAATGACAGCGTTCGAAAGTTTTGCAGTACCTGGCCCAATCAGACAGAGGTATCGGTAAAGGGTAAACACTTCCTGCAGGAAGACAGCCCGATGGAAATAGGGGAAGCCATTGCTGCCTTTGTAAAAAAGTTGCGCTAACAGGAGGATTTCCGGGAAAACAGAGAAGCCTTACAAGTAAATACTGTAAGGCTTTTTGATGTCGTGTCGTGTTTTTATAGTTATCTAGTGTAGTCTCCGGAGGTTTTTAAAGTAGGGTAAAAGTGGTTATTTTTGGCCCTATTTTTGGAAAATCGAGGACTTCATGCGAACTACATTAAAATCACTATGTCTGCTGGTGTTACCATTGGCCAGCTTTGCTCAGAAAACTGTTTTGCCCGGACACCCAGACGTTAACACCTCCCGTTTGAAACCTGGAAAATCACTGTACACGATCTATTATGTAAAGGATAACAACTGGGACAAAAAGGGAACTTTCACCAATGAAATAAGCGTTTCCGGGAATGAACTGAAGTTTATAGCCGACTACACCGATGAAAAGGGAAAATGGTACAAAAAAAGAACTTCTGTCGCCGATGCCAAAACACTCAGCCCGGTCAGTTATAAGTCCGAGGGCCTGAAAAGCACGCTGGAAGTGAATTTCGGTAACCCTGTTACCAGTAAGGAGCGTTTTGTGAACGGGGCTAAGGATAAGCTGGTAACATTGAAGCCTAACGGTAAATATGTCGATTTTAACGTGTCAGAAATCATGTTTACCACTTTACCGCTGGACGTGGGATATAAGGCCATCGTACCGGAATTTTATTTTGGTAACAGTCCCGACAGCGTATTATCCAACTATGTTGTAAAAGATGTAAAAAGCTACATATTCCGCTCGCTTAAAACAGGCAATCATGAAAGCTGGCTGGTGAATGTACTGGAAGAAGAATCCGGCGCGGTTTACACGTATATCATAGATAAAAAGGACCACCGGATCTGGCAGCGGGAAATGCCTGCCGGCAAAGGCATAACGGAAATCTGTGTGAACGAGGAGCTGGATTATCAGCCAATAGAAGCCAGGTTCGATAAAGAAGAAAATCTCAGAAGAGTAGAAAAGGGCAACAGTGTTATTACCGGTACTGCCTTTGCGAGAGATCACAACGGCAGTAAATTGCAGGTAGTAAACATCCAGAGAGCGCAATATGCCCCTAAAGGCACCGTGGTAACTATTCTTCCTAATTCCGCCTATATCGAGGAATGGAAGGAAGTGAACAGGAAGATAAGGAAACGCGGGAAGCTGCCTGAGGTACCGCTCGATCCTAACGTTGGCGCCTGTGTTAAACAAACAACCGTGTATGATGACAAAGGGCATTTCGAATTCACTAACCTGATGCCTGGCGAGTATATCCTGTATACATCCTTTGGCTATACGCACCGGTATTCCTACTCCTATCAGTCCGGAACATCGAATTTAGTCCACCCAAGCGGAGCGGTATTGTCATCTTCTCCTATTTATAGTTCAGGTAGCGGCGCCACAGGAGCCACTGCACAGATAGAAACGAAAGTCACCATCAAAAAAGACGGTGATAAAGTGGATGTTACCCTGAAAGACGTGCGATAAATTTTTCGACAAAATCAATAATACGAAACGCCTTCGACTGATGTTGAAGGCGTTTTTATTTTGAGTAATAATTTGAAAATCAATGTGTATAATATTTCTGGTATTAATATTTTATGCCTGCTGACATAAGGCTGTCACCGGTGTTTTTTTTCTTTGTGTGACTAAAAACAGTAACTATGAATTTTTCTTCTGCCAGGATTATCACCGCAGACATTAAGCGCCTTGTTCAGTTTTATGAAAAGGTGACCGGAACACCCTTCACATGGTATACAGACGAGTTTGCTGAACTGCGTACCCCGCTGGCATCGCTGGCTATTGGCAGCACTAAAACACTGGCATTCTTTGGAGGAGAGGCAGTGGCCACGGCCGCCACTAACCGCTCTGTTATTATTGAGTTCAGGGTGGAAGACGTTGACAGCAGTTATGAAGCACTGGCCGAATTCCTAAACGATGTGGTGGTACAGCAACCAACAACAATGCCTTGGGGAAACCGGTCTTTGTTATTCAGGGACCCGGATGGTAATCTCATTAACTTTTTTACACCGGCAACTTCCGAAGCGAAAAAGAGATTTGATTAATCTTATATGTCCTAGCCTTACGACGCATCGTTGTAAGGCTCTTGCAGTATTTCGAATAATGACTATAAAGAGGAGAGAAGGTGTAACGAGTAGTGTGACTTTTGGTGGTGACAGCAGAAAACTATTTTTGGGAAGAAATGGTAGCCCAATGATTTTATACTTAGTTTAGCGGTTATGATGGATTTATCTGATGGAGAGCGACACATTCGCCGTGTCACGAATTTTCAGGACCTTGTTACTACGCCATTTAAAGGGGAGGTCAATGCGATTTGCTGGGCCCGTACACTTGCGGGTGATTTTTCCGAGATCGTTAACAAGATAGCACTAACCGGCAATATAACGAAAGTTGACCCGGCGGAGCTTCGTGCGCTTCAGCTGAGTGAACAAGGGGAACTTGCCCGCGAAGTGCTGCTAAACGACCTGCAGGCATTGAAAGATCATGGCGCCTCACCGGTCCTTAATGTGATCGATCATTATGATCAGGATGATACCTTCCCGTTTTTTCCAACCGATGTTTATTCATTTCACGTAGATCGTTCTCCCATACCAACGGACACCTTTTTATGCACCTACTATGGTGATGCCAGTGACATACTGCCCAATGCACAAGGTCAACAGAAGATACTTATTCCTGCCATACGTGCTGAGCTCGAAAAGCTGTATCATGGGCCGGCGGAAGGTTTTGACTCATTTTTAAGCGAACATTTCTTTGATCTGCATTACCAGGCGTCGCCTGATGCACGTCCAATCAGCTTAGGCGTCGGCAACCTGTGGCGGCTGGCGGTTGATCATCCTGAAAGCCAGGTCCCTCCCTGTCTTCACCGGGCGCCAAGAGAAAAATCCGGGCAGAAAAGGTTGCTGTTGATTTGTTGATGATAAATCCTGTTCGGTAGCATTTTTTAAAAAATAATACAACAATCCGGAATTAATAACTAATTTTAAGGCAGATACCTTTTCTATAACAGGGTACCTGTCTTTCTGCCTTTATATATTCCCGCCCGCCTTTATTTATTCCCATGTTTTTTCTGATAGCGTTCGCTTATTTAATTATCGAATATAACTAACCAAAGATCTGATTGCTATGAAAAAAAAGGGATTTTTAATCGACATGGATGGCGTAATCTATAAAGGCAGTGAACCTATTCCCGGGGCTGTGGAGTTTATTAATGGACTCCGGGACAAAGGGCTGCCCTTCCTCTTCCTCACCAACAACAGCCAGAGAACCAGCAGGGATGTTTGCTACAAGCTGAATAAAATGGGCTTTAAGGTAAATGATACGGATATTTTCACCTGTGCCATGGCCACAGCCAGATACCTGGCTTCCAGGAAAGAAAACGGTACCGCCTATGTGATTGGTGAGGGTGGCTTGCTGACGGAACTGCATAATGCGGGTTATTCTATTGTAGACGACCAGCCGGATTACGTGATCATTGGCGAAGGCAGAACGATCATGCTGGAGTCAGTAGATAAGGCTATAAATATGATCATGAAGGGCTCCAAGCTCATTGCCACCAACCTGGACCCCAATTGCCCGATGGGAGGGGGGAAATACCGGGTAGGCTGTGGCGCGTTGGTGGCTATGCTTGAATTTGCCACGGGCATCAAAGCTTTCAGCGTAGGAAAACCAAGTCCGGTGATGATGCGTATGGCGAGAAAAGCGCTGCAGCTCACGACAGATGAAACCGTCATGATAGGTGATACTATGGGGACAGACATACTGGGGGCAGGTTCCATGGGTTTCACTACCGTGCTAACATTAACAGGTGTGACCCGGGAGGAAGACCTGGCACATTTTGGCTACTCTCCGGATTTCATTATCCGCTCCATCAAAGACCTGCTGGACGAAGAGCTGTTTATGCGGGTGATGGGAGCACCGGCACTCGTTACAGACGAATATTAAACGGAATCAAAATGTGGGTGTCTCAAAAGTATGTTTGAGACACCCGTTTGTTTTCAGGACAATATCGATCCGCGCAAATGAATGCCGGTGTAGGAATCTGTCCGTGCTGTCAGCGCTTCCGGTGTTCCTTCGAAGATGATCTTTCCGCCTTTGTGTCCACCTTTCGGTCCCATATCGATGATCCAGTCGGCCTGTTTGATCACATCGAGGTTGTGTTCAATCACTACTACGGTATTACCTTTTTCCACCAATCCGTCGATTAGCTGGACCAGTCTTCCTACATCAGAAAGATGCAGGCCGGTAGTTGGTTCATCCATCACGTATATACTGCCTTTTTTATGTAGTTCACTGGCCAGTTTGATCCGCTGACATTCTCCGCCGGAGAGCGTACTTAACGGCTGGCCGAGCGTCAGGTATTCCAGTCCTACTTCGATCATACTGTCCAGCTTGCGGCAGATGTCTTTGGCAGTAAAGAAGTCGCGCGCTTCGCGGACAGTCATTGCAAGTACATCCGAGATAGATTTGCCATTGAGCTGGTAATTCAGCACTTCTTCTTTATAACGTTTGCCTTCACAGACTTCGCAGGGTGTTTTCACACCTTCCAGGAAAGCAAGATCAGTATAGATCACACCGCTGCCCTGGCAGTTTTCACAGGCTCCTTTGGAATTGAAGGAGAAGAGGGAGGCGTCGACCTGGTTGGCCGTGGCAAACGCTTTCCGGATCAAATCCATGCTGCCGGTGTAGGTCGCTGGATTAGACCTCGAAGACGTACCTACAGCCGATTGGTCAATTACCACCGCCTGCGGATAGGCATGTAGAAAAGCGTGATGAATAAGGGAGCTTTTGCCTGAACCGGCGACGCCGGTTACCACCGTCAATACGCCTTCGGGGATATTGACACTGACGTTGTGAAGATTATTGGCGTTGGCATTGAGAACAGGAAGCTGGCCTCTTGGCGACCGGCAGGTAGTCTTCAGCGGCAGGCTGTGTTTCAGGTATTTTCCTGTCAGCGTATCTGAATGCAATAAACCTTCCAGTTCACCTTCGTACATGATCTGTCCGCCCCGCGTACCTGCATGGGGGCCTACGTCCACAATGTGATCGGCAATACGGATCACATCGGGATCGTGTTCCACTACAATCACTGTATTACCTTTATCGCGGAGTTTTTGAAGCAATACGTTCAACCGGTACACATCTCTCGGATGCAGTCCCACGCTGGGCTCATCAAAGATGTACAGCACGTCTGTGAGGCTGCTGCTGAGATGTTTTACCATCTTCACCCTTTGTGATTCGCCACCGGAGAGCGTATCTGTTTCCCTGTTCAACGTAAGATATTCAAGCCCCATGTCTACCAGGTGTTGTAGCCGTTCTGTCAGCGTACGGACCATCGGTGCTGCCACAGCGTCGTCAATATCCTTTAAAAAGGTAATCAGTTCACCTGTTTCCATGGCCGATAATTCGGCGATATTGTGTCCTTTGATCCTGCAGGACAGCGCGGTCTCATTGAGGCGGGCGCCTTTACAGGCGGGGCATGGGCCTTCCTGCAGATATGGGCGGATCATTTTCTGCGTTCTGTCAGAAAGTGTTTTGATGTCACGGCGGATATAGGCCCGTTCGAATTTTTCTATCACACCCATATAAGTGGCGTTCATATTCCCCTCGCCGAGCCGAAGTTTAAACTTCCTGGGCTGGCTGTAGAGCAGCAACTCCATTTCTTCTTCCGAATAATCTGCCAGCTTTTTATCTACATCGAAAAAGCCGCTGTGCGCATACATGTCTTTCTCCCAGGTAGCCAGTCCGGGCGCCTGTATGGCGCCTTCTTTAAGTGATTTGCTACGGTCTATGAATTTGGATGCGTCGAAGCCCAGCTTGCGTCCCCGGCCGCCGCATTGCGGGCACATGCCCTGGGAATCATTGAAGGAAAAAGCATTGGCATAACCAACGTAGGGTTTCCCGATACGGGAAAAAAGTACCCGCAGCACCGGTGATATATCCGTGATGGTACCCATGGTGGAATGAGATCCTCCGCCCAGCCGTTTTTGGTCTACTACGATAGCCATGCTCAGCTTTTCAATGGAGTCCGCATCCGGCTGTGGAAATTTAGGCAGCAGCGAACGGATGAACATGCTGAAATTCTCATACAACTGGCGCTGGGCTTCCGTTGCGATAGTGTCAAAAACGATCGAAGACTTGCCAGACCCCGATACGCCCGTAAAGATGATGATCTTTCTTTTGGGAAGGCGAAGGTCGATGTTTTTCAGGTTGTTCTCCCTGGCGCCGCGGATTTCAATAAATTCTGGTATCATGGAGGCATAAAAATTTTGAGGAGATGTAAAGTAAAATAAATAACTGGTTTTTAAAGCCGGGTTTCGCAGTTTTTCCCGGTGACAATTTACAGCCAGTTGAGCGAACCTTATCTTTTACTGGTAAAATAATCTCAAACTCAGACTACCTGCCTTAAAATAGAAGAGGCATCTCACTTATCTGGTTTTTGTTCTCTACTAATCCCTTTGTTTTTAACAAGATCATTTAACCTTTCTACGATTGAAATTGCCGCATATGCCGGCAAGCACAAAAATTTAGAATTCTATTGATTTATTTTCTAATTGGAATTTTCGTTGGTTATTTCTTCTATGGAAATTTTTCAAAAAAGAGGTGTCTTTTATTCAGCAAAAATTTTTGGTATAAGTCGGATTTGAATCTAAGGATTTGATTTTTGCGGAGGTAAAAGAGATACATTTTAACCACCATGATGAGGAGCCTTATTGATCCGGAGGGTACTGAAAACAAAAAAGCACTTACATATTATTGTAAGTGCTTTTTTATGAAGTCGGGACGGGGATTAGCCAATCAATCGCGTTTTAAAAGACCATTCATCGTGACTCACCAGGTTTATGCTTGTGTGGCTTTAAATCCGGATGTTTGGGTTTGGTTTCCGGAAGAACTCTTCTTCTTTTATCATCTTTTCCTTCGTCTGTTTTGGGCTTAGGGCCTGGCTTGATTGCTTCAAACTTTTTCATGAGATTACCTGTTTTAAATAGTTAATTGAATGTATCCGAATATACGACTATTACAGGCCAGCAATTTACGGGTTCCCGGAAAGTCAATACCCGTTTAGTTAATATATTAGCATACTGAACATGAACTATGAGCTTGTCCCCAATCCTGGACACGGTAAATTAAAGATTTGGGGCGTTTTTATGTCTTTCGACGACCTCGTTCGGTGTTAGGTTATTAAGCGAACTGTGGGGGTGGCAGCGGGCAGAGGCTAAGATGTGAAGAAGAGGACCATTGTTTTTAATATCTGAATCCCGGATTATTCTTTAACCTGTTCTTGTTTCGTTTAACTGCCTGCATTTCGTCTGTCAAGGCAAGTACCCGTTTGTCAAAATCCGGATAAATCTTTTTCAACTGGTGCCTGGTTTCCATTTCTTCCGTATCCAGAACGACAGCTATCAGCACGATGATAGATGGCTGCGTGCAAAAAGCTTCTGCCATTCGTTTCATGGTCTCCTCCCCGAGAATCTGTTAGCCTGCTTCAATCAGGTACATGGAAGTGGATGAGAGCCCAATCATTCGCGCAAGCGCTGCTTATCTCATGCCAGCCTTGTCATGGATATATTTGATCGCCTTTCCTAAATTCATAGCACCAACATTTCCTGTAAAGGTCTCTATATATAGAAGTAGAATTCACATCCTTTCCTGTCAGGAATTAATACCAGTATCAAACACTATTACATTTGCTGGATGCGGATCTCCTGTCGCTGCCACCTGCAGGATGGACGCGGCCATTTTTTCAGGGTATTGGTTAGGGGTAATCACTGGTAAGGTCAGTCCGGTTAAAGCAGCGGGAGCAGGCTCACCGTTAACCTGTAATTAACGGGTTACAAAAATAGAATGGATATTTTTGTTTACAGCTATTCATTACGCATAAACGTTATTGGGATAGCTGGTTAAAATTATCGGCGTTTGAGAACGTCAACTGCCATAGTAACATTTCCGTCTACTTGCCAGTCAACCATTTGACGGGATTACATTTGCGGGCGAAAAAACTGGTGATGATGAATGCTAAAATCCCTGCAGTAATGAATAGCCCAGTCACTGTCCGCAATATCAACTATTCTGCGCATCTGTTGCAGGAGCATTTATGTCTGCTGTCACCTTCCTGGTAACGCTGGATATATCAGGATCCCGCTTTAGTAAGGGCATAGCATATTAGGTTGACAGCTATGAGAACTAATAATCATATTATCCGCAATATCGGTAGTCTGTCAGCACCACCCAGGTTGTGGCTGACTGCCTGTGATCTTTGCTTTTCTTTTTAAGGCTGCTAAAGCCAGCTTTGATGTCAAATGGATGGCAACCGTAAGGTGCCATCCATTTTCATACGAAGGAGTTTTGGTCCCGTTACTGCTTTGTAAGGCCAGTAACTTCATCATACCAGGCCAGAATAAAATCAAGTTCCTCCTGTAATCTCTTGTTCCTGGCAGCCTGCCGCTCTCCTAAATACCCCTCGCGGCGCCGCCTTAAAAACCATGCCGCAAACTTTTTGGAAATATCAGGTGATTGTCCCGGATGTAGCCGTGTAAAAGGAAAGCCGTAAAAAACATATATTTTCAGGTCATCGTCCGGCTGGTGCTGGCTGGCGGCCTTTTGAATCGCTTTGGCTACCGACATGGTCTTTACATGCTGATAAAAAGCCCCTGCTGTTGCCGCGGCAGGCGAGTCCTTTATCCGCCAGAGCGTTCCGATATAGCCCCGGGCGCCCATTTCCAAGAAGGAGTGGGATACAGGACCCCAAGACCAGCAGGTATTGTTGAAAATTACCGGCTTCATGCTTCCCGCCAGCCTTTTTATCATAGCATGAAATGGATAGTCATTGCACATAATGGACCTGGAATCGGTGACCTCCTCTACATCCCTGATAAAGGTATCCTTTAGGGTGGTTCCGTTGATCACCGCGTTTTGGGATTCGATGAAAAAATCCGCCGAATATTGCCTGGCCTCCAGCTCGGCACTGCCTACCGCCACTCCGTTGTAAGATCGGGGAAATACCATATGATGGACCTCCAGCAAGTGTTCACCATTACGCCGGAAAGGGGTGATGGCAAAGGATAAGACCCGATCATAGGTGTAGATGTGGTAACCCCCCTGGCTATCAATGAACTCAGATTCTATCAGTTTTCCTGCAATTTCACCGCCATGGGTGCAGATATGCAACAGATCATAAGGGTAATACTGCAGATAGCGTGAAAAATTGTAGAGTGTAGCCTGCTTGCTCAGCAGCGGCACCAGGTGATATCCATATCCTGTAAGTTCCTTTGACACGCTGTCGATTTCCCGTTGGGCAGCAGGCAACTGCGGAGCGTTCAGTTCAAGAGGCGAAAACAGCACTGCGGCTCCGGTGCCCGGTACCTCAGCGTAGAAGATGTTGGTAAAAGTAAAATGATCCGGCCCATGCTGGAGGTTAACATATGTACAGCAGGTCTGGTCACTTATCAGCAAATGGTATGGCAGCCCAGCTGTAAAAAAGGTAGTGTACTCATAGCCGGAAAAATCGAATTGCCCTATTCTGTCGGTTATCTTTTCTTCTATTTTATCATACGCTGTCGGGTCCGGATGTTGTCTAGGCTTCCAGTCTGCCAGGTAGTAAAGGATGTCTCGGTCTTCCTTATCTTCCAGCGGGCCAACAACGATAATGTCTGCGCCTACAGACACGGCATAGTTAACTGCCAGTACCGCCATCGCGGATTGGTCATTTTCAATTACTACACAATCTGCGTTTTTCCCTGGCGGTGCCGGGACCACCGGGGCTGCCTGCGGATCAATCTTTAACCAGTAACCCTGCTGTACCGCCTGCTGAAGGCCGATCAGTGCCTCCTCGGGGCGGCAACTGAAGGTAGGCTTGGTTTGATCGAAAAAAGGAGACAGGTAGGCGTGAACATCTTCTGCATTATCGACGCTGATTATATTTAACTGCTCCGGTAACTGCAGGTAGCTTTTCTGGTCATCGGATAATCCTATCAATATGATGTTTTCACAGCCCTGCATCCGCACAATGGCATTTTGTATGAGCCGACATGTCTCTATAGCGCGTAGCTGGGAAAAGGAGTCCTTGTCATGTGGCTGTGCGATCGGTTTTGAATATGGAGCCGTCACCCCTTGTATCTCAAACAGCGGAAGATAATATCCCTCTTCTGCCAGATAGGAAGATACCATGGCGGTAAGCTCCGGAGCATGCCGGTCAGCTATACAGATATATGTATTTTTTAGTTTAGGTGGGGTACGCATCTTTAATGATTGCGTTTTATATTGGGCGGCAATTTACGTTAATTCCGTCATTGATCCGTATTCAGGTCCTGTCTGCCACCCTGGCGGAACTTTTTGTAAAAAAAAATAAACAGCTGTTAATACAATCACTGTTCTGTTTCTCCTATTTTCGCTATAGGGTTCTGAAGGTAGCTCTACAACCGGGTGCATTTTTGGTGTTTTCAAGGTCAACAGGCACCTACAGTAGTTATCTCCATATCAGCGTTACCTGTTTAGTAGATTCCAACTTGTGGTATTTTTCGTCTTAGCTATACCACAGGGCAGTCTGGTATCTGCCCCTTTTTATTGCTCATATTCAATTGCCGTGAGTTGTCAATACAATCCTATGGCCCATCTGAAGAATTCAATTTTTGCTGTCCTGATGATGAGAAGTGGAGCCAATCTGGGGGTTAAATATTTAATTTACGGTTGTCAAAAAAACCTTATTTTAAGGGTCTCAAATTAACTGCTCCAAAATCTTAATCCAAAACTCCAAATTATGCAAAAATTATTCTGTCTTATTGTCCTTTGTATCATTTTCACTATCGAAGCTAAAAGCCAAAAAAAAATTATCTACGATTTCCCGGATGCAAAATTGACCGCCAAACAAGCCTGTGGTGATGAAAATAACAAAATTTGTGATTGTGGTACCGGACAACGCGGCATCCTGTACAAATTTGCTGCAAGCCCGTTTGCTCCAACCGTTGATGATAATTCCACGCCCAAAACAATTGCGCAGTCCATTCTGGGCCATGCTGTAAATGCGGGAGCAAAAGACGCAGAAGACCTATACCCCTGCTATACACCATCACTTGAACAGATCGGCTTTACAGGCAAATATGGTAATGGCAGAAATGCGGAATACACCAAGACCACGACGCTTAACATTAAGGTAGATGTAGCGGTAGCTGCTAACATAACAGATCTGGCAAAGTCATTTAAATTAGAACAGTCTGTGATTGAAAAACTGAAAGCTAAATTATCCTTACTCTATAATAAGGTTAATAGTCAAAAGGTTACCGTCACCGCGACCTACTATAATTTATCACTTACCCAGGACGCTGTTGATGCGCTCCGCTCCGCAGCAGCGTATCAGTCATGCCGCGATGCCCTGAAATCAAAAAATCAACTTCTTATATCAGATATTGGGCTCATAAAGTTCAACGTTAATTACACCGGAGCAAAGGCTGATACGCTCGCAGCAGGCCTTGAAGCTGAATTATCCCGCGAGGGCATTACGCTGAAGCTGGCGCCGCTGATCAACAAAGAAGTAAATAAGGAACTGAAAGCCACTACCACAGACGGCTATATGTTACTGGCCTGGAGAAAAATACCGTTGTAAGGCTTTTTAAATAAAGCATTGATGCCAGTATCGTATATACTGGCATCAATGCATCCAACGCTTTTTACCTGTAATTTTCGAATGCTGTAGTATCCCCTCACCATCTATTCTGTCATCCTTGGATCTGGCCGTATCGGTAGCTTTGCCATCCGCGCAACGATCAGGCTAATATGCCCGTAGTCGCTGCTAACCTTCGCCTCTATCAGGTAGGTGCCCGCACCCAACAGCGGAGAGTGGCTCAGGCTATCAGTGAAATGAACCGTATCGAGGAAGTCGAAATTGGCATCATGAAAAGTACCAAAGCTCATGGGCTGTTTTTGTTTTGTCAGCAGCCGTTTCTCACAGACATAATTACCTACGACTCTCACCGTCTGCCCGATATAATCCGGCAGGTCTTTTGCCATCGCCTGTCCCCGATAGGAGGTTTTTAGTATATTGTAAGTACCCCTATTGTGGTGACAGTTTAAACTTAGAAAAAATCGCTAAATTTAAACTGAATTAGTATCATGAAAAAGACCAGATTCACAGAAACACAGATTGTATCTATTTTAAAGCAGCATGAA
>NZ_JABAIA010000007.1 GCF_012641275.1 Chitinophaga varians
TATCCCAGAACTCACCGATATTGCGGGCGCCGGGATAACGGCCGCTTAAGCCTACGATGGCTATGTCTTTTGACCCGGCTGCCCGGCTGACAGACGGCGATGTTGCCAAAGGCGCCACTGGCAATTCCTCCCGGGAATTGACGACACCCGTTAATGCTGACAGCTTCGCTGCATGATGTGCGGCAAAATAATCGGCCAGCTCTCTCAGTGTCTGGTACTCAAAAAACAATGTCCTCGGCAGTTTCCCGAAAGATGCCTCCAGACGGTTGGTCAGTTTGTGGATCAACACAGAATCAATACCATATTGCTCAAAAGCCGCATCAGGATCTAATTTCAACAAAGGCAGCTTCAGTTCTTCGCTGATAAGCCCACGAATATAATTCAATGAGGAGGACAGATCAGCAGCTACCTCTATGGTACTACTGTCTGGTTTCTCTGCCATCGGCATCCCCTTCTTACCATGAAATACGACCACCTGTTCGTGGCCCTGTTGTAATAACCGGTCAAACAACGCAAGGCCGGAGGATGCCGGCAACGGCTGCATTCCCCATTCCCGCTCCAGATAACGTGCGCTTTCCTCATCTACCTGCATCCCGTCGCTGGCCCATAGCGGCCATGCGATGCTCTGCGTGCGGCCACTGCGCGCTCCTGTCTTTACCAGCTCATTGCGGTACAGTGCATAGTCGTCCAGATAAGCATTTGCTGCAGCGTAATCGCCCTGCCCGATATTGCCCGTCACGCCTGACAGGGACGAGAACAAAATCATAAAATCCAGTCGGCAGGAAGCGCTGGCCTCATCCAGATGCCGCACGCCGCCGATCTTGGCACTCAATACCGCCGAGGCGGATGCCCCCGTCTTGTTGATGATAAAACTGTCCCGCACCACGCCTGCCGCGTGGATAATACCGTGAAGCTCCCCGTAGTTGTCCTGCACCCAGCTGATCAGCGATGCCACTGAGGCTGCATCTCCCACGTCGCAGCGGCGATAGCTCACTGCCGGCAATGCGGCAACCCACGACGGCGCCTCGCTACGGCCGCACAGCACCACGCGGGCGCCAGGCGTATTCGTGATATGTGACGCCAGCAACCGGCCAAGACCGCCGCCGCCACCGGTAATCAGGTACACCCCGTCTGCACGGATACCTGTCCCTGGTGAAGGAGAGGACGATGAAGATCGTAGTTCCTGTAACCGCTTCACTTCTCTCACACCGCCACGGTAGCGCACTTCAGCATCTGACGTATCCAGCTCGCAAGACACCAGCTGCGCCAGCTCTTCAATATCTTGAAGGGACAAGCGCTCCACGCCTATCGTTTTACTTTTTAACTGTGGATATTCACGGCTGGCCGTTTTCAACAGTCCCGCTATAAACCCTTCTCCCGGAAGGGAAGCGTAGCAGTGCAAGACTATGAGACGGCCTCCCATACGCTGCTGTAACCGTTTTTTCACCTCCTCCAGGCAGAACAGGAAATATTCCGTTGGCGTGCCGGCGGCGACATGCACGGCCCTCATCTCCAGCCGCTCTCCCAGCTTCTCTGCCAGTGTTGCCGGGCCGCCGGACACCAGCAACAGATCTTCTGCGGCTGCCTGCGAAAGCATTTCGGTGATTGCCTCCGCTTTCCACACATGGTTGTAAAAAAAAGTCTTTTCCCCGTTTTCCTCCTGTACAGATGAATAACGAGGTTGTCCTACCGGTATCCAATACCGCTCGCCGGCAAAAGGATAAGTAGGCAGACCGATTTTCTGCGGTTTATCGTCAGGGTACAACAATGTCCAGTCAATGGTTGCGCCTTTCAACCATGCGCAGGCCAGCAGGTTAAGGTCGCCATTGTTCAGTGCAACCTGGATTGCTGACGGCCCGGCTTCATCGTTCCCGCTGTTGTTGTCACCGTAGCAGGCGAGGGGCTTATTCTCCGGAAAAGCCTCCAACGCGGCCATCAGTTCCTTCATGCTGTGAACAACTATGGCCCAGCGTTCTTCCATGGCTTCCCGTCCTGTTTGCAGGGTGTAAGCGAGATCATATAAACTGATGCCATCATTGTTCTGAAGAAAAGATTTCAGTTGTATTGTCTGTTCTCTCAGAATGCTGATCGTATGGGCAGACAGCACAATCAGCGACTCTCCGTTGCCACTGAATCTTTTCACACGTTCCCCGGTATAGTCGTCAACTATAATATGCGCATTACTGCCGCCTGCGCCGAAACTACTGATCATGGCCCTTCTGAGACCATTAGTCGGCAGCCACTCCTGTAATGTTGTATTTATTTTGAAAGGAGTTCTTTCCAGATGCAGGTCCGGATTCAGTTTTTCCGTACCTATAGTAGGTGCCAGCTGCCGGTGTTGTAACTGTAATATTACTTTTGTCAACTGCGAGATGCCCGATGCGGCTTCGAGGTGGCCAATATTGGATTTTACTGCACCTATTACAATGTTGTTTTCTCCCCTTTCATGAAATACTCTTGACAAACCAGCTATTTCGATTGGATCTCCAAGCGGGGAGCCATTAGCTGCCGCCTCGATATAGTTGATCGAAAAAGGATCTATCTGCGCCCTTTTTAACGATTCGCTGATTAAAAGTGCCTGTGCGCCAGGATTAGGGACACCGAAACCACCTGATCGTCCGTCATGGTTTACAGCTTCTGAACGAATGACTCCATAAATCCTGTCTCCATCGGCTTCCGCCCTCTTCAGGGACTTTAATAAAACAGCGCCTACCCCTTCGCCGGGCAGGTAACCGTCGCCGGCAGCAAAACTTTTACTGGTTGTCGCCGTGCCTAAAAAACCTATTTCTCCCAGGATCTGCCAGCGTGAGGCATGTAGATTTAAATTAACACCTCCGGCAATGGCACTCACACAATCTCCTTTCCTGATAGCATCACATGCCTGAATAATTGCAGTAAGGGATGAAGAACAGGCAGTGTTTACAGCTATGCTCGGTCCTGTCAGTCCGTAATGGTATGACACCCTGTTAGCAATGGCCCAATGCGTATAAAACGATAGTTTTTCGAGTGTCGGTTTTTCAGTTGCCAGCAGCGGGTAATCATTGAACATGCTACCTACGAAAACGCCTATACGTCTTTCCGGATAGGTCATTGGCTTCCATCCTGCATCTTCAAATGTTGCCCATACTACTTCCATAAACAGGCGAATCTGCGGGTCCAGCAGTTCAGCCAGTACAGGCGGAATCCTGAAATGTTCCGCATCAAACTTGTCAATGTCTGTTAAAAATCCTCCCCATTTGGATTTGATGTTGCCGGCATTATATGCGCTATCGGCATCCCATCTATCGGGAGGTATTTCAGTAATACAGTCTTTGCCCGCTTTCAGATTATCCCAGAATGCATGAATATTTTTTGCCCCGGGATATTTACCACTCACCCCTATAATGGCGACAGGCTCTCCCATCCCTGTTCCCGAAGCAGCTACTACAGGTAGTTCTGACAGAAAAGACAGTGGCTCCGGATTTTCCTGCCTGACTGCGGTCTGCTGATCAATGTCAGCAGGGACCTGATATTGGGACAGATAATCTCCCAGATCTTTTATATTCTGATACTCAAATAACAGCGTCGGGTATAGGTCTGTCTTGTACAATCGTTCCAATTCCCTTACTATTTCCAAAGCTCCTTTCGAGTCCAGTCCCAGCTCATAAAAGCCGGTACTGATGTCTGTTTCAGATACCGGTTTGCCTGTTTTATTCCCTACCAGCTGCCGCAAATAATGCGTTATTGTCTCCTCTTTCACCGGCGGCGAGGACACAGGAACAGTGGCGGCCGCTGTTTGTATTTCTTTTATAGCCGGAGTTTCCACCAATTTCCGGATCATTTCCGGATGTCTTATTCTTTTACTGGTGATGTCATAAAACCGCGCCAACAGTTGTCCCTCCTCATCATATACGGCAATGTTGTTCTTAACAACTTCCGGCGCCTTACCGAATGGCAATACCGGTTTATGGCTATGCACGAATATTTTTCCGGGGAAAGGGCGGTGCCATTCAAAACTGTCAATTGAAAAAGGGATATAGGGGTCTGTTCCCGCCGGTATCCAGGGATGGCTGCCTGCCAGATTAAATGATATGCCGGCGAATGTGGCCCCGTCCAGGAAAGCGGGATGCAATGCCAGCTCTTTCAGATATTCCGCAGCTTCTTCGCCGAGCTGCAATGCCATCAACTCTTCATCTTTCCGTTGGTAGACAGCGCCTTTCGTTTGCATGAACGGCCCGTGAAAAATAGATACGCTTCTGGCCCATTTATATCCTTCACTCATATCCAAGACGCGTTCGCTGCTGGCGATAAAACCTTTTACATCAAATACCTGATCGTCCTGCTTACCGAAGGGTTCAAGATGGCAACGCATATGTTCTGTCCATGGCCCTGCCGGCTGACCTGGCGTGGGCATTTCCGCCGAACGCGCTGATACTGCGTAATTTCCGGCAGCAACATTGGTGAAAGTAATTTCCAGGTCACGGCAACAGCCGTCTGCCACTGCCAGCGGTTCCAGAAACAACATTTTCTTTACCCTGTAAACGTCGCCAAACATCGCTTTTGCCGCGCGCAGCACCAATTCAATATAATTTACGCCCGGAAGGATGCTAATGCCATAGACCTTATGGTCTCTGAGAATAAAATTGTTAGCGTCCATCTCAATATGAACAGTCCTGTTCTCCATGCTCAACTGAAATTAGTGTTTAGATATTTCATAAATACGGCCTTTGCGATATCACTTTCAACAATATATTTTTCTTCTTCCGGCCAATGCCTTTGTCGTTTAAAGCCAGGTTGTGGCGGAGCAAAAGAAGACACTACACTGGTTGCGGGAATACCTTCATTGCTCAATATAAGATGCCCATTGCTCCCTCCCAGACCGAAAGCACTCACTCCGGCCCTTCTTACACCGTTTACGCCAGGCCATTCTGTCAACACCCTTACCGGATATACCGCAGAATTGTCGAAATCAAATCGGCGATTGGGAGTATTACAATGAAGAGTAGGCGGCAGCTGTCCGGCATTCATCGATAACAATGTTTTAATAACCCCTGCAACGCCGGCAGCACTAAGCAAATGCCCGATATTGCTTTTTACACTGCCAATCCCACAAATTCCCCTGGCAGAAGTATGTGCTTCGAATAACCGGTTAATGGCTTTGAGTTCAATGGGATCTCCTATGTGAGTAGCCGTACCATGCGTTTCAATGTAACTGATGGTGGCTACATCCACACCGGATTTTGCCACTGCACGCTTCAGCAGGTTCAGCTGTGCAGCAGGGTTAGGGGTAGTTACGCCCATCGTATTCCCATCATTGTTAATCGCGGCGCCTTCAATCACGCCGTATATTTTATCGCCGGCCCTGACCGCGTCGTCCAGGCGCTTCAGCACTAATACCCCGCACCCTTCACCCAGACCAATGCCGTTAGCACTTTCGTCAAACGTTTTACTTCTTCCGTCGGGAGAAAGTACGCCGGCAGCGCTGAGCGTAATAAACGTTCTTTCATTGAGGAGAATGTCCACTCCACCAGCCAGCGCCGCTTCTGTTTCTCCGCTAAGCAGGCTATCTACAGCCAGCGATATGGCAGTAACAGCGCTGCTACAACCAGTATCTACCACCATATTAGGCCCGGTGAAATTGTAGATATGCGCTAAGTGTGCGGTGATGAAATTCTGGCCTACACCTACCAGGATATCTTTCGGTAATGCTTTTACCTTATCAGAGAAATTACTCACCCTGCTTCCTGCAAATACACCCACACTTTTACCCCATAGGTCTTTTTTACTGAAGCCGGCATCTGCAAGTGCTTCAGCACTCACTTCCAGCCATTGCCGCTCGAGAGGATCTATATTTTGGGCCAGCGAAGGATGGATACCAAAATAAGCAGGATCAAAGTCTTCAATTCCGTCAAGGAACGCTCCCCACTTACTGATACTTTTCCCATTCGTGGCTCCGCCAGGCGCATAGTGCCTGGCTACAGACCAGCGGCTGGCAGGCACTTCTCTGATACTGTCCCTTCCATTTTTCAGATTCTCCCAGAAGGAAGCAATATCAGGCGCGTCGGGAAAGTGACACGCCATGCCCACCACAGCGATCCTGTTATTGCTGCGATGAGTATTCCCATCTTTTCTACCACTTTCAGCCGCTGTCGTATGTGTCATTTTTTTATTGGTATTAACAGCAATTACCAACTGCTGTTCCTTCCCTCCTCCTTCAGGAAACGAGCCGCTCTTATTGAAACCATTGGCGGCGAGCACCTGCTTCCAGCTGTCAGCTGAAAGCGCCGGACCTCCTTCCATCCTGCGTTCCTCATCTTCAAACAGCCACCAGCCGTCCAGCAACCCGAACGTAAGTGTATTAAACACCGAGTTTACTGCGATCTCGTTCAATAGCAAAAGGCCGTCCGGCTTCATGGTTTTTCGCATATTTTGCAGGCTTACGGCTATGTCCCTGGTAGCATGCACAACATTGGCGGCAATGACTATGTCATAAGTATGTTCCGGCAAATGCTGCGAAGCTGGCGGCTGGCCAATATCGAAAACAGCAGTTGTCAGATAAGGCGCTATTGTCTTATAAGTCTCTTCTGCATAATGTAAAAAGCTTCTGGATACATCTGTGTAAGCGTAAGTGATATAATCGCTATACGGTACCAGTTTTTTAAAGATCAGCTCACTGGTGCCTCCGGTTCCCGCCCCCACTTCCAGTATCCTTATCCGCTCTCCGGGACGCAGTTGCTTCACTCCGGCCTCAACAGCATTGGAGACCGCGTTGGTCAACAATTCGTTGAAATAATCAGCATACCTGTTCCCTTTATAAACTGCCGCTACATATGCCATGTTACCCTCGGGGAACATAACATCTGTTGCTTTCCGCATTCCGGTTATGATCTCAGGGAATGCATCAAGGGACATCTCCAGCAAGTTGAGCACACCTTTAAAGTTGGGATAACGTTCCCTGAGCTGCTGCAGGGCAGCGGTATGACTGTATGTTGCTGTTGTCCCACCCCCGGAGGAAATGCTGACCTGTCCGGTTTCATCCCATACAAGTAGTCCGGCATTGACCGATATCCGGACCAGCTCAGCAAAAAGCCGCTGATATTTATCCACTACTCCCAACGCCTTTCTCAATCCGGTAACGGTATGATAGCGATGGTCCCTGATTCCAAGGTCCAGTAGTATTTTAAGTATACTTTTTTCACAAAGCTGTTGCAAGCCGTCATCAAAGCCACTATCCATCTGTAAAGGGAGTAGGCCTCCATCATTCCCGGAACTAATTGCGCTGATATCCAGTTCTGACAGCACACTGCCTTTTGTTTTATTCACAGGATCTGTTACATCTGCTTTTTCTGTCTGCACCGTCTCAGAAAAAGATATATCCTGCCCGTTCATCAAGGCTAATAACCCCTCAGGGCACTGTTCTTTCAGATACCCGGCCAGCAGGTTTATGGTTGGGTATTCCAAAATAACGTTAGGAGACACCGCCATGCCGTTTAATTGTGTTTCCAAACGTTTAACCAATAATGACAATACAATGGAATCAACTCCATATTCCTGGAAATTGGTATCGTTATCCAGAATACGGGGATCCATCCGTAACACTATGCCGACCTGGCCTTTCAACCAGTCGGTAATATCCGGGGACTGCCGGTCGTTGTGCATGGCAGATGGCTCTTGTATACTGGTTTTTTCAGGAATAGTAATCGCTGTTATGCTATCAAATTTGGCAGGGTCGTATACTGCTGAAAAAACAACCGGCGGGCATTCATCGTTCATCAGAATACAGTCCAGTATCTCCAATGCCTCCTTATTGGTCATTGACAAAAAACCCAACTCGCCATAAAGGCCGCCTTTCATTTCCCCGATACCCGCTTCTTTCCAGCTCGACCATTGTACACTGGTATAGCGATAACCTTGCTGCCGGCGGAAGGCAGCGAAATTGTCCATAAAGCTGTTGGCCATGACATAGTCACTGAACCCCGCTCCCAGCCTTGGTACAACGGAAGACAATGAAGAGAACAATACGGCAAAGTCCAAATCGTTTCCCTGCAGCAGTTCATGCAGATTTTCCAATCCTTGTACTTTAGGGACCTGTAATGCTGTTATATCTGCTCTGGTTTTATCAATGAATGCATAGGTGTGGTCGTCCACATACCCGGCGGCATGCAGCAGCCCTTTAACAGGGCCCCATACACGCTGTATGTTATCCAGGTATTCACGGAGCTTCTCTTTTTCAGTAAGCGGTATATTCACCACTTCCACTACCGCCCCTGCAGCTTCCAGGGAAAGGACATCCCTGATTTTTTGGCCAGTCCTGCTATTTTCCTGTTTTCTTTCTTCCCAGCTATCCCTGTCGGGTAAAACTTCCCTGCCTAATAAGATGAGGTTCTTTATGTTGTGTGCAGTAACAAGGTGCCTGGCACATGCCATGCCTATTCCTCTTGTTCCTCCGGTTATCATTACGGGTCCACTGCAATGCCGTTTAAGGGCTTTCTCCAGTCGGATTTCCTTCAGTTGTGGAACATGCCAGCTTTCGTTATGGTACCGAACTTTGGTGCCGGCATTCCGGGATGCATAAGCTGTGGTGATCAACCTACTTTTATCAATATCTGCCAGACCTGCCGGCAGACGCACATGCTGGCTATGGACTTTTGAATATTCCGCCTGTAACATACCATACAGCCCAAACCGGTCGGCACCTCTGATGTGATCGCCATCTGTTTGCTCTTCATTAACGATCATAAGTTTGAGCGATGCTGCCGTTGCTGTAGTTATAACCTTCTGAAGCAGCGTTATCCATTCATAATTAACCGGATGGCCTGCTTCCAGCGGAGTAAGATCAATTAAACCAGTTACAGTTTCCATTGTCCCGACAAAATCACTAACGGAAGAGACAACTTCTATTGCCCCTAATGTGTTCCTGAGTGCGGTTATCAGGCCTTTACTAAAGCCATTTGTCAACACCAGTACCCTTGCGTTTTGCTCCATATTGTTGTCCAATATAGCAGGCACCCATGTTTCGGCATAAGCGGTTATTATCTTTTCGATTGATGATTTTTCTTCGTATTTCGTTGCCGACCGCATCGTTGCCTCGTTTGCCGGTATCCAGTAACGTTCTCTCGCAAAGGGATAGCCTGGCAGGCTGATCTTCACGGGCTTATTATCAGCGTATAGCTGCTTCCAGTCAGGTATTATACCACGTACCCACAAACGGGCCAGGGAACGGTGTTCCCGGTGTGTTAACGCATAATCGATATAGGCCCGGCCCGCTCCGCCCTCCAGCAGAAAATCCGTCCGCTCCTTTTTAGTGTTACCGGTAAAGTAATCGCCCGTCTCTCCTGAAAGGTATTGCCTCAGCAGACCCTGTAGCGCTGAATGGTCCGTCACAACCATCGCCAGGCGCTCTTCCAGCGCATCACGTCCTGTTTGCAACGTATAGCCCAATGCCCGCAAATCTATGTCCGGAGCACCTTCCAGATATACAAGCAGGTTATTTGCCAGGACAGACAACCGCTCCTGGTTGCGGGCAGACAATACTACCATTACCGGATGAACATCCGTTTTATGCGCAACTGCTCCGGGCCGGTCATATGCTTCTATGACCACATGAGCATTGGCGCCGCCAAAACCGAAGCTGCTCACGCCTGCCACCAACGGCAGGGATGATTTGTCTTCCCAGCGTTCAGGGGATGCAGATAAACGAAAAATGCTGCCTTCCAGTTTTATATATTCATTGGCCTGCTGCAAATGAGGATTACCCGGCAGCAGCCCATGCTTCATTGACAGCAGCACCTTTATCACACCCGCAATTCCCGCTGCGGCCTCCAGAT
>NZ_JABAIA010000008.1 GCF_012641275.1 Chitinophaga varians
CTGATGTCTCTACCCGCACATGCACCGGGGTGGCCTGATCTTCTACTTTCAGCAACCGTTGCCAGGTTACGTCCCGTAAACCGGTCACGCCCGCCCCTGTTGACAGCTCTCCCGCTACTCTGGCCAGCTCCAGATAAGCGGCACCTGGCAGTACTTTATCATTATATAAACGATGTTCGTTCAGAAAAAACTCCGATCCCGTATATATGCTCGTAAATTCCTGTTTGCCTGTCAGGCCGTTATTAGACATTGTCTCCATTATTATACATATGTAAAAGGGGGTGTAAAATTTCCTGCTTTGCAACATGTAGCAAAGGGTGCAACATACTTTTCACAGTAGTGTCCTTTCCCTGTGGCTCCGGCATCCAGTACCGTTCTTTTGCAAAGGGATAAACAGGTAATGTTATCCTGACTGGCCTGTCCTCATCATACAAAACCTTCCAGTTAATGTTGGCGCCGGCCACCCACTGCTCAGCGATAGACATATATTCATGATCGTTTGGAACAGCAGCAGGAATGAGGTTGGCCGCTGAGGCTTTACTATCAAAAACATGACCGCTGAAAAAGTTACCGGTTTTTCCGTCCAGATAGGCAGTCAGCAGATACAGTAATGCATCCGTGTCTGCAACAACAGCGGAGAAGCGCGCGTCCATTGGTTCCCGGCAAACTTGTAATGTATAGGCCAGATCGTGTATATTAATATCCGGGGTGTTTATAATATAGGTTTTTAGATTCCCGACCTGCTCCCGCAGGCGGTCTTTATCCCGGGCTGACAACACTACAATGGCAGGCCTGTCGCTGACATAAGGCGCCGGGACAGGTGCCCTGTACTCTTCTAATACAACATGCGCATTATTACCTGTCATTCCAAAAGAGCTGACACCCGCCAGCAATAGTTTTTCATCCTGCCACCGCTCATTCCCTGTATTGATCCTGAAAGGAGAGCCTTCGAGTTTGATATACGGGTTTAACGTCTCGAAATTAGGCATCCGTGGTATCAACCGGTGTTTCATCATTAACAGTACTTTAATTATACTGGCCAGTCCTGCAGCGCCCTCCAGATGTCCTATATGTGCCTTGGCTGAACCCAGGTAACAAAACTGCTCTCTGGCAGTATACTTCCTGAACGCCTTTTTCAGTGCGTTCACTTCAATAGGATCGCCTAACGACGTACCTGTACCGTGTGCTTCTATATAACTGATATTTTCCGGAAAGATGCCTGCCGCCTCCCATGCATCTTCCAATAAACGTGTTTGCAGCTCAGGGCGGGGAGAAGTGGGGTTATTAGATTTTCCAACATGATTAATAGCGCTCCCCTTAATAACCCCATGAATGGTATCCCCATCCGCAATGGCTTTAGACAATGGTTTAATCAACACAGAAACAACTCCTTCTCCCGGTACATAACCATCCGCTTTTTTATCGAATGAGTAACATCTTCCGGAAGGAGAAAGTGCCTGTATCCTGGAGAAATAAACATAATGAAGAGGGCTAAGCAGAACATTTAAGCCGGCTACCAGCGCCATGTCAGCCTCATTATTACGGATAGCCTGGCAAGCGAGGTGCAAAGCAGTCATCGAAGATGCACAGGCATTGTCCAAAGGAATGGAGGGGCCTTGCAGATCAAAATAATACGAAACACTTCCCGAAAGGCTGGACATAGCACTACTGCTGTGTTCATAGTCCTGCATAGGCATTCCCCTGCGGACAATTTCATCCCAATATTCATGAAAGCAACTCCCTACAAATACGCCGGTACGTGTATTTCTGATTTCATTTATCACACCGGCATCTTCAAAAGTATGATAAGCAGACTGCAGCAACAACCTTAGCTGCGGGTCCATCCACATAGCCTGTAATGGCGATATCCCAAAAAACAGCGGATCAAATTTATCAAGGTCCTTCAGCATGCCGCCCCATTTACTATACGATTTGTTTACCGCATTCCGGTCTGTATCAAACCATGGCCTATAATCCCAATGGTCCGGAGATATCTCTGTAACCAGGTCCCTGCCGGCCTTCAGATGCTCCCAGAATGCATCCAGATCAGAAGACTGTGGAAGATAACCGCTCATACCGATAATAGCCATGTCTTTGAGAGCGTCGTCACCGGCAACCCTGGATGATTCCGTAACGGGCGTTGTTGCTACGGGGGTAACAGGGCGCTCCGTTGTCGCCTGCATAAAATAAGCCTGTAGCTTATCACTATATTCTTTTTCCAGATAAGCACTCAGTTCTTCAATATTCTGATACTCAAAAAAAGTAGTAGGATATAGCTCTAAACCCAGTTCTCTTTCAATCACCGGAGCAATGCCGATCATCTGGGATGAGTCTAAACCCATATCCATGAAGTTCTTTGTCAAAGAAATCTTACCGGGACCAGTCTTCAGTATTTCACCGACCTTTCGGCCCAGATATTCCCTTACCAACAAGGGCATATCTTTCCGGGATAATTGTACTGTATTTTGAGCCGGTATTGATTTAGTGGTAAACTCCGTAAGTTTTATAATGACAGTACCGTCTGGTTGTAATATTTTAATATTGAAGGTGGTTACTTGCGCGTTTCCTTTTACCGGGGACACGTGACAATAGCACTCGCGTATAATATCCGAAGCACCTCTCTCCATGATGTCCGCGGATTTTAGCAGCAAAGGGGGCCAATGGCCTTTAACAGCATCATCCATGCTGTGATAAAGACATATGGCCGCGGCAACATGAGCGCCGTCAAATATGGCAGGATGTATGCCCAATCCATAGGCGTCCGCCTCCAGTTCTTCGTTTATACAAAGTCGGGCCAGCAGCTCCCCTCCCGGCAGTCGCCAGCACTCCTGCACTGTTCTCAATGCCTGTCCGTAACACTGCTGCATCGGGTGCTGATAGAATGCCGCCCCGGTTACTTCAGCGACGCTGCCGGCTTTAAGTGTTTCAATGTCTGTTGATGTTTGCTCAAATACAGTTGTTGTTAATTCTCCCTCTGCACACACGCTGACCTCCCCCGCTATGTCATAGGAGAGGGAAATCTTACCGGATGATGTATCATAGCTACGCTGTATAACTGCACTTTGCCCTTTACTCAGTGTTAGCGGGTTAGAGAAAAGCAGCTTATTTATTCTCAATGCTTTTCCGGGGAATGAATGACGCCCGGTATCAATACACATAGACAGATATGCCATTCCCATCAACACCTGTTTTCCCCCAATGAGATGATTTTTCATCAGCGGTTCATCATAATGTACGGATGCATTGGCGGGAGATTCCTCCGGGGTCAGATGCCGGGTTTTATATCCCAACCAATAAAACCCATTGGAAATGCTATCTACCGGCAGGGCTTTTCTCACCGGAGCTGGCAGGTCAGATGAAGGAGCTTCCAATATTGCATGGCAGTTGGTACCTCCAAATCCAAAGCTGGAAATGGCTGCTATTTTTCGGGAATTTGTCCATGCCTTCAAATTAGTGTTGGGATAAAAAGGGGATTCATTGAACATAAACCGCGGATGCGGATTCTCACAATGTAAGGTTGGCACAATATAACCATGCTGCATCTGTAACAATATCTTTATCACTCCTGCCACCCCTGCCGCAGTCATGGTATGACCAATATTACTTTTAACCGACGCCAGTGCACAATACTGTTTTTCAGCTGTGCTTTCTCTGTATACCTCCGTTGCTGCTTTTATTTCAATGGGATCGCCGAGAAGCGTGCCCGTACCATGTGCTTCGTAGCAACTGATATCTGCTGCAGAGACGCCAGCCCTGGCAAGCGCTCCAGCTATCACTGCTTTTTGTCCTTCTTTGTCGGGAACCGTTACCCCTATTGTCTTTCCGTCATTATTAACATGTGATCCGGTGATAATGCCGAAGATCTGGTCTCCGTCTGCCAGAGCGCTGGAATAGTCTTTCAACAATAAGAGCCCTCCACCTTCACCCATTACAAATCCGGACGCCCGTTCATCAAAAACATAACTCCGTCCGTCTCTGGATAACACCTGTGCCTGGCTAAAGCCAATATGCATAAAGGCGTCTACCATAACAGATATACCCCCCGCGATAGCCATCTCACATTTCCCATTTATAATTTCATCACAAGCCTGATGAATGGCCACCAGCGAACTGGAGCAGGCAGTATCAACTACCTGGCTGGCTCCTTTAAGATTGTAGAAATCAGATATTCTTGCAGCAATCATATTGCTGATATTGTTAACAATGATATGCTGATGCGCCTTCTCCGGCAATAAATGATGATTGTTTCTGACGTAGTTATTATCCTTGGCTCCGATGTATATACTGGTATTGGTACCAGCTATTTCTTCTTTCTTATATCCGGCATGGGCCAATAGCTCCCGGCTCATCTCCAGTACAATCCGCTGCTGGGGGTCCATAGAAAGCGCGTCATCATCACTGATATTAAAGTAACGAGCATCAAAAGAACCGGCATTTTTCATAAAACCGCCCTTGGTGACATATGTTTTACCTGCTGTTGGTGCCGCAGCATAAACACTGGCAGCATCCCATCTGCCAGCCGGCACATCACTTATCAGTTCTTTTCCCGCTTTCAGATTTTCCCAGTATTCATGGATGTTATCTGATCCGGGCAACCTGCAGGCCATACCAATGATGGCTACTTTACCGGTATTTCCCACCTGATGCTCCCTATAGTTATTGCCAGGCAACTCCACCAGCTTTTTTGCATCTAAGCTGTCAGATATGTTTTCGCGGGCAGGTAATTTTTCCTCTTCCAGATATTTAGCCAGCAAAGCAACCGAGGGATAATTTATAATAGCAGTAGGCTCAATTGTAATATGGAAATTTGTTTCGAGCTTATTGAGCAGTTGCATCATAATGATGGAGTCCATCCCATACTCAGCAAACTCAACATCCTCCTCAATATCGTTTTCCTTCAGCTTTAACACACTTGCACAAAGTGTGATCAATGCCTGTACTGTTCCCTGTTTAACGCCAGTCGTTCGCCTGGCCGGATTGTTGGTTACAGACATACGTTTGGCAGGCAGGACATTTTTTACCGGCAACAGGTTTAATCCATTGAAGGATAAACGTATCTCACCGTCGAGAGTCAACAAATCCAGGTTGTAGGCGGCAGTGCCGGCCTCGCTTCTTCTGGCATAGCAGTACATTCGCTCTTCCAACGCACCATATACCAGCACTTTCCGTACGCTGAAAGGTAAGGCGAGCTGCTGCTCCTGTTGACCGAGGATCAAGCCCAGGCAGGTTTGCAGCGCGCTGTCCATCAGCCCGGGAGCCAGCTCATAATCTGCCGCTGCCGGCCGGGAAATGATTGACAGCGCTTCTGTGTCGCTATAAAATAATGTTTCTATTCCTCTGAATTCCCTGCCATAATCCAACCCCAACTGCAGAAACATATTATAACAGGCGGCACTGTCTAAGGACCAGGGCAGGCGTTTGCGTACGGTATCGATATCCAGGCTCGATGTACTCTGTACCTGTCTGTCCAACAGCCCTTTTCCATGTACCTGTCTGTCCGTGCCATTCATCGTATATATTTCATACCCGATTTCTCCTTGTCCGGAATGAATCCGGATATGTACTTCGCGCGGACTCTCACTTACTCCTATTGGCCTGAGCCAGGCCACGTCTTTGAAAGCAGTAATTTTCTCCCGCGTTGCCAACTCCCCCGCGACCCTTGCCAGCTCCAGATAGGCAACGCCTGGCAGCACCTTTTCTCCTGCTACCTTATGATCAGAGAAAAACGGCTCTTTCCCCGTGTATACGCTGGTATATCTTTGTTCGCTTAAATCAGAGGTATTACGGTGCAATAGCGGATGTAACTGCTGCAAACTTCCGGCGATAACGGAAGCCTGCCCAACGGCCGGCATCCAGTAACGTTCTCTCGCAAAGGGATAGCCCGGCAGGCTGATCTTCACGGGCTTATTATCAGCGTATAGTTGCTTCCAGTCAGGTATTATACCACGCACCCACAAACGGGCCAGGGAACGGTGTTCCCGGTGTGTTAACGCATAATCGATATAGGCCCGGCCCGCTCCGCCCTCCAGCAGAAAATCCGTCCGCTCCTTTTTAGTGTTACCGGTAAAGTAATCGCCCGTCTCTCCGGAAAGGTATTGCCTCAACAGACCCCGTAGCGCTGAATGGTCCGTCACAACCATCGCCAGGCGCTCTTCCAGCGCATCACGTCCTGTTTGCAACGTATAGCCCAATGCCCGCAAATCTATGTCCGGAGCACCTTCCAGATATAGAAGCAGGTTATTTGCCAGGACAGACAACCGCTCCTGGTTGCGGGCAGACAATACTACTATTACCGGGTGAACATCCGTTTTATGCGCAACTGCTCCGGGCCGGTCATATGCTTCTATGACCACATGAGCATTGGCGCCGCCGAAACCGAAGCTGCTCACGCCTGCCACCAACGGCAGGGATGATTTGTCTTCCCAGCGTTCAGGGGATGCAGATAAACGGAAAATGCTGCCTTCCAGTTTTATATATTCATTGGCCTGCTGCAAATGAGGATTACCCGGCAGCAGCCCATGCTTCATTGACAGCAGCACCTTTATCACACCCGCAATTCCCGCTGCGGCCTCCAGAT
>NZ_JABAIA010000009.1 GCF_012641275.1 Chitinophaga varians
TTTCTTAATAAATATGGCAGCTACCTACTCTCCCGCATGATAGTGCAGTACCATCGGCCATAAGGGGCTTAACTTCTCTGTTCGGAATGGGAAGAGGTGAACACCCTTGGCAAAACCACCATAAGATCTTTGGCTGTTGACGGTCTCCCGTCATAAGGAAGCAGATGAATGATCACCTTATCCTTGCAGCACGCAATAAGATAACATATTGGGAAAGTCGTATACGAACTTAGCAGTAATAAATAAAGTTAAAGCTTACGGGCAATTAGTATTACTCGGCTCTGATGTTACCACCTTTACACCTGTAACCTATCAACGTCGTAGTCTCCGACGGCCCTTAAAAGTAAACTCATCTTGAAGCAGGTTTCACGCTTAGATGCTTTCAGCGTTTATCCTGTCCGTACATAGCTACTCTGCACTGCACCTGGCGGCACAACAGATACACCAGCGGTACGTACGACCCGGTCCTCTCGTACTAAGGTCATGTCTCCTCAATTTACTAACGATCACAACAGATAGGGACCGAACTGTCTTGCGACGTTCTGAACCCAGTTCACGTGCCACTTTAATCGGCGAACAGCCGAACCCTTGGGACCTTCTCCAGCCCCAGGATGTGACGAACCGACATCGAGGTGCCAAACCTCACCGTCGATATGAGCTCTTGGGTGAGATCAGCCTGTTATCCCCGGAGTACCTTTTATCCTTTGAGCGATGGCCCTTCCATACAGAACCACCGGATCACTTTAGCCTGCTTTCGCACCTGCTCGGCTTGTTTGCCTCACAGTCAAGCACCCTTATACTAATGCGCTCTGCGTACGATTACCAACCGTACTGAGGGTACCTTTGCGAGCCTCCGTTACCTTTTAGGAGGCGACCACCCCAGTCAAACTACCCACCAAACAATGTCTCCCCTTACAGGGATTAGACTCTAAATAACAGAAGGTTGGTATTTCAACGATGACTCCACAACTCCTGGCGAAGCTGCTTCACAGTCTCCCAACTATCCTACACATCTGGCATTCAAAATCAATGTTAAGTTGTAGTGAAGGTTCACGGGGTCTTTCCGTCCCGTTGCGATTAACCGGCATCTTCACCGATACTACAATTTCACCGAGCTCGTGGTAGAGACAGTGTACAACTCATTAGACCATTCGTGCAGGTCGGAACTTACCCGACAAGGAATTTCGCTACCTTAGGACCGTTATAGTTACGGCCGCCGTTTACTGGGGCTTCAGTCAGAAGCTTTGGATTACTCCGAACATCCTTCCTTAACCTTCCAGCACCGGGCAGGTATCAGGCTCTATACGTCATCTTTCGATTTTGCAGGGCCCTGTGTTTTTGTTAAACAGTTGGTTGTACCATTTTACTGAGACCACATCACTGTGGTACGCCTTATCCCGAAGTTACAGCGTCAATTTGCCTAGTTCCTTTACCACGGATCACTCGAGCGCCTTAGAATACTCATCTCGACTACCTGTGTCGGTTTACGGTACGGGCTGCTATAAACGAACCTTAGAAGTTTTTCTTGGAAGTCTGATTAGGGACATTATCAGCGCTGCCGAAGCTTTGCTGTACTATCAGGTTCATCAAGTCTTGCGGATTTACCTACAAAACCTATAACTACTCCCTTTAACGCACTATTCCGTAAGTGCGCAGTCCTTTCACTACTCCGTTACTCCATCGAATTTATAGCAGGTACTGGAATATTCACCAGTTTGCCATCAGCTACGCCTCTCGGCTTTGCCTAAGGACCCGACTAACCCTGATCCGATTAGCGTTGATCAGGAACCCTTAGTCTTACGGCGATAAGATTTTTCATCTTATTTATCGTTACTTATGCCTACATTTTCTTTTCTAAACGCTCCAGCATGCCTCACGACACACCTTCGATGCAGTTTAGAATGCTCCCCTACCGTCTAATACCTAAGTATTAGGCCTAAAGCTTCGGTTGTATGTTTGATGCCCGATTATTTTCCGTGCCCAAACCCTCGACCAGTGAGCTGTTACGCACTCTTTAAATGAATGGCTGCTTCCAAGCCAACATCCTGGCTGTTTTAGGATTTGAACCGCGTTTGTTCAACTTAACATACGATTAGGGACCTTAGCTGTTAGTCTGGGTTATTTCCCTCTCGGCCATGGACCTTAGCGCCCACAGCCTCACTCCTGGAGATTATGTTATAGCATTCGGAGTTTATTAGGGTTTGGTAGGCGGTGAAGCCCCCTAGCCCAATTAGTAGCTCTACCTCTATAACACGTCTATATCCAAGGCTGTTCCTAAAAACATTTCGGGGAGAACGAGCTATCTCTCAGTTTGATTGGCCTTTCACCCCTATCCACAGGTCATCCCATAGCTTTTCAACGCTAATGAGTTCGGACCTCCAGTTAGTTTTACCTAACCTTCATCCTGCCCATGGATAGATCACAAAGTTTCGCGTCTACCCCCACTGACTAAGCGCTCTGTTAGAACTCGCTTTCGCTGCGGCTCCGGTACTGAAGACCTTAACCTTGCCAGTGAGGAGTAACTCGTAGGCTCATTATGCAAAAGGCACGCCGTCACCATTACTGGCTCCGACCGCTTGTAAGCGCACGGTTTCAGGAACTATTTCACTCTCCTGTTCGGAGTACTTTTCACCTTTCCCTTACGGTACTGGTTCACTATCGGTATCTAAGGAGTATTTAGCCTTATCAGATGGTACTGACAGTTTCACACAGGATTCCTCTGGTCCCGCGCTACTCAGGATACTACACGTCCGTCAGAATTTGCGCCTACAGGGCTATCACCTGCTACGGCTCATCTTTCCAGATGATTCAGCTTGATCTGACTTTCTAAAAGTAGTCCTACAACCCCGGGTAGAATTGCTTCGACCCGGTTTGGGCTCTTCCCTGTTCGCTCGCCACTACTTGGGGAATCATTATTATTTTCTTTTCCTGCAGGTACTTAGATGTTTCAGTTCCCTGCGTTGGCTCTCTTTCGAGTGACACGCCTTCAGCGTGCCGGGTTGTCCCATTCGGAAATCTACGGATGTAATGCTCGTTTGCAGCTCCCCGTAGCTTATCGCAGCTTACCACGTCCTTC
>NZ_JABAIA010000010.1 GCF_012641275.1 Chitinophaga varians
CATAGCTGTTGTAAAGGCTCACCAGCTCACGCACCATCACCTGCATAGACCATTCGTCGGAGATAATATGATGAACTGACCAGGCCAGCAGGTATTCGGTGGCAGACAATTGCAGCAGCGCCACCCGCAGCAACGGGCCGGCCGTCAAATCAAAGCCCGTATTGATAAATTCGTGTATATATTGCTGAGCGGCGTCTTCCGGCGAGGGCGCAGTGCTAAAATCCTCTTCCGTCCAGAAGCCTTCAGCGGCCGATAAAACAGATTGACGGGGAACGCCGTCTGCCAGTACAAAGACCGTACGAAGGCTCTCATGACGGACTATCAGTTCACGGAAAGAAGCCAACAACGCCACACGGTCCAGCTGTCCGTGCAAACGGTACAACACAGGGATGTTATACGTAGCCGCATGTCCCTGCAGCTGCTCCAGTACCCATAGCCGTTGCTGTGAGTGCGACAGCGGGTAGTGCTCCATCGCCGCCGCAACAGGGATAGGCTGGTAATCCGTATGCACGCTGGCTTTGATCAGCGATGCCTGCTCATGCAGCACAGGATGCGAAAACAAATCCGCTATCGTTAATTGCACGTCCAGCTCTTTGTAAATCCTGGCGATCAGCTGGATGGCCTTCAGTGAAGAGCCGCCTATATTGAAGAAACTATCATCGCGGCCGATACGCTCCACGCCCAGCACCTGTTGCCATAAAGCGGCCAGCTGCTGCTCCACGCCCGCTTCCGGCGCATGGTAGGTGCTCTGTAACAGCATCTCCGCAGGCTTCGGCAAAGCTTTCCGGTCCACCTTTCCGTTCATGTTCAACGGGAAGGTGTCCATCCATACATAATAGCCGGGCAGTATGGCTGGGTTCAGATCGGCAGACAATAACGCCCGCAGCTCGTCAGGCGCATAACGTTTGCCAGTATAGTAACACAACAGCTCCTGGCGGAAGTCTTCGCCCGTATGCACCACCAGCTCGGTGCGCAGGACATCATCCTGTTGCAGCACTGCTGCACGCACCTGCTCCAGTTCTATACGCACCCCGTTGATCTTTACCTGCTCGTCACGGCGCCCCAGGATCTCCAGGCGGCCGTCATTGCGGTAGCGACCCAGGTCACCGGTGCGCCATACCCTGTCCGCTTCATTGCCGTCCAACGGATTGGCCACCAGGTAATGTTCATTGAGTGAGGTATCGATATAACCTTTGCTGATAAAAGGGCTTTTGATATACACCTCTCCCATCTCGCCGGGCGCACAGATATGATGGGCGCTGTTCACCACCGCCACCAGCGTATCTGATACAGGTAATCCTACCGGCAGCACTTCTCCGGCCTGCCAGTCCCAGCTCTCAATATGAAAACAGGTTTTTAATATAGTCGTTTCTGTTAAGCCGTAAAGGTTCGATAACCGCGCAGTGGTGCCATTGGCAGCCTTCCAGTTCAACACATCACGCCCGTATAAACGTTCTCCTGCCAGTACCACGTAACGCAGGCCGGCAAGCGGAGTACCGGACTCCTGTAAACTGCCGGTGATCAACCGGAAAACAGAAGGAACCGTTTGCAGCAGGGTGACCTGCTCGTTTCTTAACCACTCCACCAACAGCGCCGGATTGTTTTTGATATGGCTGTCGGGCATACAAACGGTGGCACCGCCAATGAGGCCTGTCAGGATATCTTTCAGCGAAGCGTCAAAAGTCATCGGCGCCAGCTGGCTGATACGGAAACTACCGTCTATGCCCCACTCCCGCTGATGCCAATGGATGTAATGGCTCAGCGACACGTGGGAACCGATGATGCCTTTGCTCCTGCCGGTAGAACCCGAAGTGTAAAACACATAAGCGCTACCGGAGGCATCATAGTCCAGATCGGGGTTGACTGCGCTGCATACAATATTTTCTGTTGAAAGATGATGTTCAAACGACAACGGCAACACCGCGGACGTTGGACTGTCCAGGATAATTACCGTATCGATCTTAACAGCATGGGCGGCCAGCAATTGTTTTAGCGTGGCCGCATGCACCGTAGTGGTAACGACGGCCTGCATCCCGGTCTCCGTTATCACCTGCAACAGATGATGAACAGCCTGGTCTGCCGACATCGGAACATACACGGCCCCTGCCTTAAAACAGGCCAGCAGCGCAACTACCTGTAACGGGCCACCGCCGGCATAAACGCCCACATGTTTTTCGTCCCGGTAACCCAATGACAACAGGCCATGGGCCAGCTGGTTGGCGTAACCGTTCAGGTCATGGTAGCTCATACTAAGCCCATAACCTGCTACAGCCACCCGGTCAGGGTATTGCCGGCACCGTTCTTCTATAACACGGTGCAACAGCGGCTGCGGCGATAAAGGAAGCGGGGTGGTAAACCAACGCTCATCTTCCTGTTCCCCCGCCTGTTGATAGCTGATATCATCCAGCGTTGTATCAGGATTAGCATGAACAGCCTCCATCAGGCGGCCGAGATGGGCCGCCATCCGTTCTATACGCTCCCGGTTGAAAATATCACTGTTGTACTCGATGTTGCCATGAAGCACTCCACTTTGTTCATCGTGATAAAACTGAAAACGTAAATCCCCCTTGCTGATGTCCAGGGATGCCGCTTCCGGCGTCACTTCCAGCCCCTGCATCTCTAACTGTTGCTCATCGTTTAAGCGGATGTTCTGTAATATCACCACCACATCTGACAGCGGTGACCGGCTCAAATCTCCTCCCAGTCCCAACTCCTCCACCAGCATGTCAAAAGGATACACCTGGTGTTCAAAACCTG
>NZ_JABAIA010000012.1 GCF_012641275.1 Chitinophaga varians
TTCACCGGATATATATTTTTCCAGTTGGGCCAATAACGACGGGACATCTTTCACCACCACTGCCAGGCGCTCGTCCATGGCTTCTCTTCCGGTCTGCAATGTATATCCCACATCATGCAGGCTGATGCCTTCCGCCTTTGCCAGGTAAGCATGTAAACGTTGGGCATATGCCTGTAACCGGTCTCTGTTGCGTGCTGACAACACAAACAGTACAGCTCCGGACACCTTGCCCGCTGGCCGGCGGTCCGTGTACTCAGACACGATAAGATGCGCATTACTTCCTCCTGCCCCAAAGCTGCTGATACCAGCAAGCCGTAAGGACCCTGCGGCCGATGTCCAGGGGGCTAGCACCTGCTGTACTTTAAAAGGGCTGTCCTCAAAATCGATATGAGGATTCAATGTTTGCGAATATAACGAAGGTACCAGCTGACGATGACGAAGCTGTAACAGCACTTTCGTTAAGCCAGACACCCCTGCGGCCGATTCACAATGACCGATATTAGACTTGACAGACCCAATGCTACAGTATTGTTTTTTCCCCGTTTCAAATGCGCGCGACAATCCTGCTATCTCAACAGGGTCACCCAGGCTGGTGCCCGTGCCGTGGGCTTCCACATAACTGATCTGTTCTGCGGACACGCCGGCCTCGTTCATCGCCGCCATGATCACGCTGCGCTGCGCCTTCGGATTAGGTACCGTATAACCATTCGTTTTGCCGCCATGATTAATGCTGCTGCCACGCACCACACCATAGATCTGGTCTCCGTCCGCTTCCGCATCAGACAGCCGTTTTAACAAAACCACGCCTACCCCTTCTGATGGCACATATCCTTCGCCCCCTTCCCCAAAGCTGGCACACCGGCCCTGGCTGGAAACAAAACCGCCTTCGCTCAGCATCAGATATTTATGCGGATGTACCGTTACATTCACCCCGCCGGCAATCACCAGCGCAGCATCTCCGCTTTGCAACGCACGACAGCCCAGGTGGATTGCCGTCAATGACGAAGAACACATCGTGTCGACAGACATACTGGCGCCATGCAGATTCAGAAAATAAGATACCCGGTTGGCTATGCTCGCCGGACTGGCAGCGATATTCAGTGGATTACCTTTTAAACTTTCCTCAACGCCATACAGCTGGTATTCTTCATACATCACGCCTGCATAAACGCTGACAGGTCCATCCAGCAACCGGAGCCGGTTGCGGGTATAACCGCCATCTTCCAGCGCTTCCCATACAGCTTCCAGGAACAGGCGCTCCTGTGGGTCCATATAATGCGCTTCCCGTGGGGAAATATTAAAAAACAAAGGATCGAATTTATCCACGTCTGCCACAAAACCGCCCCACTTGCTATAACTCTTACCCGCCTTGCCTTTTTGGGGATCGTAACATGCTTCCATGTCCCAGCGGTCTGCCGGCACCTCCGTGATGCTGTCTCGTCCTGCTTTCAGATTATCCCAGAACTCACCGATATTGCGGGCGCCGGGATAACGGCCGCTTAAGCCTACGATGGCTATGTCTTTTGACCCGGCTGCCCGGCTGACAGACGGCGATGTTGCCAAAGGCGCCACTGGCAATTC
>NZ_JABAIA010000013.1 GCF_012641275.1 Chitinophaga varians
CTGGCCAGAGTAGCGGGAGAGCTGTCAACAGGGGCGGGCGTGACCGGTTTACGGGACGTAACCTGGCAACGGTTGCTGAAAGTAGAAGATCAGGCCACCCCGGTGCATGTGCGGGTAGAGACATCAGCAGCAGGGATCGGTTATGTGGTATATACCGGTCATGACGGGACAGCATGCATATACGGCACAGGCACCATTGTAACTACGCCGCTGAGCGCACCGCCGGCACAGGAGGTTGAAGGCATACGTCATCGCCTAGGGGGGTATTTATCAGCTACTGCCTGCTATGATATCTTTTCCGGTCTTGGCCTGAACTATGGCAACCGTTTCCGCGGCATCTCGGACATTTACTACAGCAGCACGGAAGTGCTCACGCGCATTCAGTTGCCGGTTGAAGAAGGATATGTATTGTCCCCGGGTTTACTTGACAGCGCGCTTCAGAGCTGTATTGGCTTTTTTACGGAAGGGGGCGCGGCGGGGTTATCACTGCCTTACAGTATCCGGGAAATGAATATTTACGGCCCGCTGCCAGCCAGTTTATGGTGTCATGTACAGAAGAGCGGAAGCGGTTATAATATACTGGTGATGGACGAATCCGGCGGAGTGCTGGTCAGCATGAATGATTTTGTGACCCTTCCCTACTCCGGAACGGAAACTAAAGTTCCCGCTGGCAGCAGCTATCTGTACCAGCCTATATGGACGGCAGGTGATGCCGCCGGAGAAACGGCCGGTGCCAAAGGGGAAGATCTGTTGCTGGTGTCCGGCGGCCCGGCAACACTGGCAGAGAAGCTGGGAGAGCGGCTGGAGATGAGGGCTGTGCATGTCGCCGCCGGCACGCCAACGGAATATTTCCTGTTCTGCCTGGAGGAGGTGAAAAAACGGTTGCAGCAGCGTATGGGAGGCCGTCTCATAGTCTTGTACTGTTATGCTTCCCTTCCGGGAGAAGGGTTTATAGCGGGACTGTTGAAAACGGCCAGCCGTGAATATCCACAGTTAAAAAGTAAAACGATAGGCGTGGAGCGCTTGTCCCTTCAAGATATTGAAGAGCTGGGGCAGCTGGTGTCTTGCGAGCTGGATACGTCAGATGCTGAAGTGCGCTACCGTGGCGGTGTGAGAGAAGTGAAGCGGTTGCAGGAACTGCGATCTTCATCGTCCTCTCCTTCACCAGGGACAGGTATCCGTGCAGACGGGGTGTACCTGATTACCGGTGGTGGCGGCGGTCTTGGCCGGTTGCTGGCGTCACATATCACGAATACGCCTGGCGCCCGCGTGGTGCTGTGCGGCCGAAGCGAGGCGCCGTCGTGGGTTGCCGCATTGCCGGCAGTGAGCTATCGCCGCTGCGACGTGGGGGATGCAGCCTCAGTGGCATCGCTGATCAGCTGGGTGCAGGACAACTACGGGGAGCTTCACGGTATTATCCACGCGGCAGGCGTGGTGCGGGACAGTTTTATCATCAACAAGACGG
>NZ_JABAIA010000014.1 GCF_012641275.1 Chitinophaga varians
TGTAAGTACCCCTATTGTGGTGACAGTTTAAACTTAGAAAAAATCGCTAAATTTAAACTGAATTAGTATCATGAAAAAGACCAGATTCACAGAAACACAGATTGTATCTATTTTAAAGCAGCATGAAAATGGCCTGGCAATAAAAGATATCTGCCGTGACCAGGGCATTTCAGAAGCCACTTTCTACAATTGGAAAAACAAGTACGGAGGCATGGAAGCCTCGGATGTGAAGCGGCTCAAGGACCTGGAAGAGGAGAATTCTAGGCTTAAGAGAATGTATGCCGACCTATCGTTGGACAACCAGATTTTAAAAGATCTATTCACAAAAAAAGGCTGGGCCCTTCCACAAAAAGACAAGTAGCAGAAGAACTGGTCGCTGATCAGGGTATTTCTGTGAGTAGGGCCTGCAGATTGGTATCTTTCCCTCGCACAAAATTTTATTATCGCACCCGTAAAAATGACAAGCCGATTATTGACGCCTTGGAGGAGCTGGCCTTTAAGCATACTTCATATGGCTTCCGTAAGCTGTTTGCCTATCTACGACGGGCCGGACACAGCTGGAATCACAAAAAGGTTTACCGGGTGTATAGGCTTCTTAAACTCAATAAAAGGAAGAAATTAAAGCGAAGAATACCAGCCCGCATCAAACAACCATTGCAGCAACAAACCAATATCAATATTACCTGGAGTATGGATTTTATGAGCGATAGCATGACTGGTAGCAGAAGATTTAGAACATTTAATGTGATAGATGATTGCTCCCGGGAGGCTTTAGCAATTGAAGTAGATACTTCCCTGTCCTCCTTCCGCATAGTAAGGGTACTGGAAAGGATCATTGAGTTGAGAGGTAAGCCAGTAGCTATAAGAACGGATAATGGACCGGAATTCACGTCCGGATATTTCGAACAATGGTGTAATACTAACGGCATCAGGCTCCAATATATTCAGCCTGGCAGGCCAATGCAAAACGGATATATTGAGCGTTTTAACCGTCTTTACAGAGAAGCCGTATTGGACGCATATATATTCGAAGACCTTCATCAGGTAAGAGAATTGACGGCTAACTGGATAGATGAGTACAACCAGCGAAGACCACATGAATCTTTGAATAATCTCACGCCACATGAGTGGACTACGCAACTTCAGGATATGAAAAAAATCCAAATAATCACTGTCACCTAAATGGGGTACTTACA
>NZ_JABAIA010000015.1 GCF_012641275.1 Chitinophaga varians
GAACCTGTTGCGATAGTGGGAATGAACGGCCGTTTTCCCGGTTCGGCAGACCTGCAGCAGTTCTGGGAGCATCTGAAGTCCAATCATGATCTTGTGACAGAAGTGCCTGCAGACCGTTGGGACTGGCGGCAATATCACGGCGATCCGCTGGCCAGCCCGGGAAAAACACTTAGCCGTTGGGGTGGGTTTATCACCGATATTGATAAGTTCGACGCTTTATATTTTAATATTTCCCCGCTTGAGGCAGAACTGATGGACCCGCAGCAGCGGATCACGCTGGAAGCGGTATATGGCGCACTGGAAGATGCGGGCATAGCACCGGGAAGCCTGAAAGGCAGTAATACCGGTGTGTTCATTGGGGTGGCCTCTTCTGATTATGCCGGAATATTACGGTCTTCGCCGGCTTTTAGCAGCCAGGCTCAGTATGCAACAGGGTCTGCTCATTCGGTATTGGTGAACCGCATTTCCTACCTGCTGGACATACACGGTCCCAGTGAGCCGGTGGATACGGCCTGTTCCAGTTCGCTGGTGGCAATTCACCGGGCGGTGGAACATATCCGTAACGGAGATTGTGATATGGCGATAGCCGGCGGCGTGAACGCGCTGTTGTCACCTGATCTTACGTTGTCGTTTAGCCAGGCTGGGATGTTGAGTGCAGAAGGCCGTTGCATGACTTTTGATCAGCGGGCCAATGGTTATGTGAGGGGAGAAGGTGTCGGCATCATTATACTAAAACCGCTGAGCAGGGCCGTTTCGGACGGAGACCAGATCTATGGCGTAATCCGGGGCAGTGCCGTTAACCATGGCGGTAAGGCCAATACGCTGACGTCGCCCAATCCTGTTGCCCAGCGTGACCTGCTGCTGAAAGCATATCGGAATGCCGGTATCGCTGCGGACCGGGTAAGTTACATTGAAGCACATGGTACCGGGACAGCGCTGGGCGATCCCATTGAAATGGACGGTTTACAGCAGGCTTTCCGGGAGTTATATGCAGAAAACAATTTGGTATATCCCGGCCAGGGTGATTGTCGTGTGGGCAGCGTTAAGTCCAATATCGGACATCTGGAGGCCGCAGCGGGAATTGCGGGTGTGATAAAGGTGCTGCTGTCAATGAAGCATGGGCTGCTGCCGGGTAATCCTCATTTGCAGCAGGCCAATGAATATATAAAACTGGAAGGCAGCATTTT
>NZ_JABAIA010000016.1 GCF_012641275.1 Chitinophaga varians
GTTGGTTTACCACCCTGCTTCCTTTATCGCCGCAGCCGCTGTTGCACCGTGTTATAGAAGAACGGTGCCGGCAATACCCTGACCGGGTGGCTATAGCAGGTTATGGGCTTCGTATGAGCTACCATGACCTGAACGGTTACGCCAACCAGCTGGCCCATGGCCTGCTGTCATTGGGTTACCGGGACGAAAAACATGTAGGTGTTTATGCCGGCGGTGGTCCGTTACAGGTGGTTGCGCTGCTGGCCTGTTTTAAGGCAGGGGCCGTGTATGTTCCGATGTCGGCAGACCAGGCTGTTCATCATCTGTTGCAGGTGATAACGGAGACCGGGATGCAGGCCGTCGTTACCACTACGGCGCATGCGGCCACGCTAAAGCAATTGCTGGCTGCCCATGCTGTTAAGATCGATACGGTAATTATCCTGGACAGTCCGGTGGACACCGTGTTGCCGTTGTCGTTTGAGCATCATCTTCCCATAGAAAATATTGTATGCAGCGCAGTCAACCCCGATCTGGACTACGATGAGTCCGGTAGCGCTTATGTGTTTTACACTTCGGGTTCTACGGGCAGGAGCAAAGGCATCATCGGTTCCCACGTGTCGCTGAGCCATTACATCCACTGGCATCAGCGGGAGTGGGGCATCGACGGTAGTTTCCGCATCAGCCAGCTGGCGCCGATGACTTTTGACGCTTCGCTGAAAGATATCCTGACAGGCCTCATCGGCGGTGCCACTGTTTGTATGCCCGACAGCCATATCAAAAACAATCCGGCGCTGTTGGTGGAGTGGTTGCGCAGCGAAAATATTTCGTTGTTGCAAACGGTTCCTTCTGTTTTCCGGTTGATCACCGGCAGTTTACAGGAGTCAGGTGCTCCGCTTGCCGGCCTGCGTTACGTGGTACTGGCAGGAGAACGTTTATACGGGCGTGATGTGTTGAACTGGAAGGCTGCCAATGGCACCACTGCGCGGTTATCGAACCTTTACGGCTTAACGGAGAC
>NZ_JABAIA010000017.1 GCF_012641275.1 Chitinophaga varians
TATCCCAGAACTCACCGATATTGCGGGCGCCGGGATAACGGCCGCTTAAGCCTACGATGGCTATGTCTTTTGACCCGGCTGCCCGGCTGACAGACGGCGATGTTGCCAAAGGCGCCACTGGCAATTCTTCCCGGGAATTGACGCCCCCCGTTAATGCTGACAGCTTCGCTGCATGATGTGCGGCAAAATAATCGGCCAGCTCTCTCAGTGTCTGGTACTCAAAAAACAATGTCCTCGGCAGTTTCCCGAAAGATACCTCCAGACGGTTGGTCAGTTTGTGGATCAACACAGAATCAATACCATATTGCTCAAAAGCCGCATCAGGATCTAATTTCAACAAAGGCAGCTTCAGTTCTTCGCTAACAAGCACCCTGATATATTCCAGCGAGACGGTATTTGCCTTTTTGCCGGAAGTATTTGCAGATGTCTGGAACTGTTGCTCCATAGTTGCCAGCCCTTTCTTACCATGAAACACGACCACCTGTTCGTGGCCCTGTTGTAACAACCGGTCAAACAATGCAAGGCCGGAGGATGCCGGCAACGGCTGCATTCCCCATTCCCGCTCCAGATAACGCGCGCTTTCCTCATCTACCTGCATCCCCTCACTGGCCCATAACGGCCATGCGATGCTCTGCGTGCGGCCACTGCGCGCTCCTGCCTTTACCAGCTCATTGCGGTACAGTGCATAGTCGTCCAGATAAGCATTTGCTGCAGCGTAATCACCCTGCCCGATATTGCCCGTCACGCCTGACAGAGACGAGAACAAAATCATAAAATCCAGCCGGCAGGAAGCGCTGGCCTCATCCAGATGCCGCACGCCGCCGATCTTGGCACTCAATACCGCCGAGGCGGATGCTGCCGTCTTGTTGATGATAAAACTGTCCCGCACCACGCCTGCCGCGTGGATAATACCGTGAAGCTCCCCGTAGTTGTCCTGCACCCAGCTGATCAGCGATGCCACTGAGGCTGCATCCCCCACGTCGCA
>NZ_JABAIA010000018.1 GCF_012641275.1 Chitinophaga varians
ATCTGGATGAGGCCAGCGCTTCCTGCCGACTGGATTTTATGATTTTGTTCTCGTCCCTGTCAGGCGTGACGGGCAATATCGGGCAGGGCGATTACGCTGCAGCAAATGCTTATCTGGACGACTATGCGCTGTACCGCAATGAGCTGGTAAAGACAGGAGCGCGCAGTGGCCGCACGCAGAGCATCGCATGGCCGTTATGGGCCAGTGAGGGGATGCAGGTAGATGAGGAAAGCGCACGTTATCTGGAGCGGGAATGGGGAATGCAGCCGTTGCCGGCATCCTCCGGCCTTGCATTGTTTGACCGGTTGTTACAACAGGGCCACGAACAGGTGGTCGTGTTTCATGGTAAGAAAAACAAATTCCAGGACCAGAAAGTCAACACGGAAAAGCTTCCGGTTAATGTAAGCGATCCGGTATTGACGGATCAGGTAACGAAAAAAGTGCTTGGGTTCATATCAGAGAACCTGCAACTGGAGATAACTGCCATATCGCTGGATGAAGAACTGGGAGACTATGGTTTTGATTCTATCTCACTGACGAAGCTGGCCAACCAGATAAATGATTATTACGATTTATCATTAACGCCCACCGTTTTTTATAGCCACTCTACTGTAGAGAAGCTGGTAAATCATTTACTGGAAGATCATGCTGCCGGTATTGTCAAACGTCATGATGCAGTGACTAAGGCAACGTTGAGGGAAGTGACTCCTCCTGTTAGTTTGCCGCCTGCGGTTAGAAGTACCGGGCGTTTTTTGGATGGACCACCTGTAATTTCTCCATTGTCGGAACCTGTTGCGATAGTGGGAATGAACGGCCGTTTTCCCGGTTCGGCAGACCTGCAGCAGTTCTGGGAGCATCTGAAGTCCAATCATGATCTTGTGACAGAAGTGCCTGCAGACCGTTGGGACTGGC
>NZ_JABAIA010000019.1 GCF_012641275.1 Chitinophaga varians
ATCTTATGGTGGTTTTGCCAAGGGTGTTCACCTCTTCCCATTCCGAACAGAGAAGTTAAGCCCCTTATGGCCGATGGTACTGCACTATCATGCGGGAGAGTAGGTAGCTGCCATATTTATTAAGAAAGGTCCTGGTGACATGCCAGGACCTTTTTCTTTCTATATAAGTAGAAGCTCTTCTCTTCTTAATCATTAAAGGATCCACTCTAACAGTAGAGTATATCTCTTCCCAGGCTCTCCGGGCCAGACGTAAGGTCTACCGGTGTTGCGATTATCTTCCCTGGTCACGGCTTTAACCGCGACCGTCAGACTACCTCCGGCTCATTACTTTGAGCTACCAATTGAAATACTACACTAGCAATTAAGTTGAAATAATTTTTGCTGCGAATGATAAAGATGCTATCTTTGCCATCCGCTCTGAAAAAAGCGCTGTTCTTTGTACAACTGAGGGTTGATTGCCAACTGTTTATGATACTTTCTTTTAATAGATAAGAGATTAAAAAAGTGGTAATTAAAGATGAAAAAAACTTTAAAAAAGTTTTGGTGATAATGAAAAGAATCACTACTTTTGCAACCCCAACGCAAACGACGCGAAACACACAAAAGTTCTTCTAAAAATAATACAGGATGTACGGCCGAACGGGCCACGGAGATCGGATCTCAAACATCAACTAACGATCAGTAAGTGATCGAAAGTTCTTTGAAAGAATGGAAACAACAGCACGAATCAAATTAGTGATAGTTTGATTCAATAAACACAGGTAATGTTATAGCTAACATAATTTAAATATCCGATTAATTTTCTGAAGAGAATTAGTCAGGTATCAACTTCTTTACAATGGAGAGTTTGATCCTGGCTCAGGATGAACGCTAGCGGC
>NZ_JABAIA010000020.1 GCF_012641275.1 Chitinophaga varians
AGTTCCCTGCGTTGGCTCTCTTTCGAGTGATACACCTTCAGTGTACCGGGTTGTCCCATTCGGAAATCTACGGATGTAATGCTCGTTTGCAGCTCCCCGTAGCTTATCGCAGCTTACCACGTCCTTCTTCGCCTCTTAGATCCTAGGCATCCACCATGCGCCCTTATTCGCTTTAAATATTTTAGTATATAGATATTACTATCCGTATACAACTTGCATTTCCCAATATGTCAAAGAGCTTTAGACTATTGCTAGTCTGTTGCTGATGTTTGAGATCCGATCCCTGTGGCCCGTTTGGCCATACATCTTGTGTTATTTCTTAAAGAACTTTTATCCGTTTCGCGTCGTTTGCGTTGGGGTTGCAAAGGTAGTGATTCTTTTCATTACCACCAAAACTTTTTTAAAGTTTTTTATATTTAATTATCTCAGTTTTAATGACTTATCTATTAGGAAAAGCAGTTTCAATCTGATGATAATCAACCCTTTATTCAAACAAAGAACAGCGCTTTTTTGGAGCGGATGGCAAAGATAGCATCTTTATCATTCGCAGCAAAAATTATTTCAACTTAATTGCTATTATTTTTCGTTTTAACTGGTCCACGGTAACGGACCTACGAAGCTGTATACAACTGTATACTGTGGAGGTAATCGATGTGCTCTACTATAAGAGCAATCTGATGATTAAGAAGAGAAGAGCTTCTACTTATATAGAAAGAAAAAGGTCCTGGCATGTCACCAGGACCTTTCTTAATAAATATGGCAGCTACCTACTCTCCCGCATGATAGTGCAGTACCATCGGCCATAAGGGGCTTAACTTCTCTGTTCGGAATGGGAAGAGGTGAACACCCTTGGCAAAACCACCATAAGAT
>NZ_JABAIA010000021.1 GCF_012641275.1 Chitinophaga varians
GCCGCTAGCGTTCATCCTGAGCCAGGATCAAACTCTCCATTGTAAAGAAGTTGATACCTGACTAATTCTCTTCAGAAAATTAATCGGATATTTAAATTATGTTAGCTATAACATTACCTGTGTTTATTGAATCAAACTATCACTAATTTGATTCGTGCTGTTGTTTCCATTCTTTCAAAGAACTTTCGATCACTTACTGATCGTTAGCTGATGTTTGAGATCCGATCTCCGTGGCCCGTTCGGCCGTACATCCTGTATTATTTTTAGAAGAACTTTTGTGTGTTTCTCGTCGTTTGCGTTGGGGTTGCAAAGGTAGTGATTCTTTTCATTACCACCAAAACTTTTTTAAAGTTTTTTTCATCTTTAATTACCTCGGTATCAAACACTTATCTAATCAAATATCTCTATAAAAAGATCAGTGTAGCACTCTGATAATCAACCCGTCTATTGGCAAAGAACAGCGCTTTTTTGGAGCGGATGGCAAAGATATAATCTTTATCATTCGCAAGCAAAAAATTGTTTAAATTTTAATTGCTGAAGTAGTATTTCAAATGGTCCATAGGTAGCGGACCTGGAGGTAGACTGGCAAACCCTGGTGAAACCCGGGTCCCTGATGATCTTTATCGGAAATTCATCCGGAGATCCTGGAAGAGATGCTCTACTATAAGAGCGATCTGATGATTAAGAAGAGAAGAGCTTCTACTTTATAGAAAGAAAAAGGCCCTGGCATGTCACCAGGACCTTTCTTAATAAATATGGCAGCTACCTACTCTCCCGCATGATAGTGCAGTACCATCGGCCATAAGGGGCTTAACTTCTCTGTTCGGAATGGGAAGAGGTGAACACCCTTGGCAAAACCACCATAAGAT
>NZ_JABAIA010000022.1 GCF_012641275.1 Chitinophaga varians
GGCGTGTGAGAGAAGGATACTTTGCCGTCAGCAGCAGGGAGGGCGGTACCATCAAGTGTCCACTTGATAGTGTAACCGGTATTGCTGTTGTCGATGCTGAGTGTAGTGGCCTGGCCTTCGCAGATCTCATCCGGGTTAGCGGTGATCTTCACGTTCGGCTTGCCATCAATTTTAACAGAGAAGTTTTTAGTGAATACGCAACCTGCATTGTTGGCGTCCTGAACGGTCAGTACGAAATCGTAGGTGCCAGCCGCTGTGGTAGCAGGGTAGGTTACCTTGATAGTACCAGCACCGGTCCAGGCAGCGTCCACGATGTCAGTGAAGCCAGGCAGCGCGTTGGTAGCAGCTGCTTTGATGGAGTACTTGGTAATGTTACCGGTCGGGTTAGACAGTACCAGGTTGAAAGAACCGTCTGCGTTACATACCGGCGGCACAGCAGCTACGGCTACCGTTGGTGCGGCATTGAGGACCAGCTTAATAGTGGAGGTGCTGTTGTCGCACACGCCATTGCTGATCGTCCATGTTACCGTTACCGTCTGCGGTGTGCTGGTGGTCAGTGTTGCGATCGCATCCGGAGCATTTGGATTGCTGAAGGATACGCCGGTACCGGACCATGTACCTGTTTCGGTAGGTTTCGGTGCGTTGGCATTCAGCTGGAAGACGTTATTACCGCACTGGGTGATATCGCTGCCTGCTTTGCTTTCTGTGAGTGCTTCGGTGTTGGTCAGGATGATCTGATCAGAAGCGGTACAGGAAGACTTGAAGGTGTTGGTCACTGTCCATTGCAGTGTCACGGATTTACCCGCAGGCACGCCTGTTACAGTGGTGGTGTAGTTGTTTGGACTGGTGATTTGTGCACC
>NZ_JABAIA010000023.1 GCF_012641275.1 Chitinophaga varians
CGGTAACCGTGACCAACGGCGCTTGTACCGTAACCGACAACGTGACCGTGAAAGTAAGGTCTATGCCGACTGCTGATGCCGGCAAACCGGAGATCAAACAGTGTGACACCAAAGACTTCACCGTAACCGGTAACCAGCCCGCCGCTGACCAGACAGGTGTCTGGACTTTTGTAGGTGCTGACCTCGGTGCACAAATCACCAATCCAAACAACTACACCACCACTGTAACAGGCGTGCCTGCGGGTAAATCCGTGACACTGCAATGGACAGTGACCAACAACTACAAAGCTTCCTGTACCGCTTCTGACCAGATCATCCTGACCAACACCGAAGCACTCACAGAAAGCAAAGCAGGCAGCGATATCACCCAGTGCGGTAATAACGTCTTCCAGCTGAATGCCAACACACCGAAACCTACCGAAACAGGTACCTGGTCCGGTACCGGCGTGTCCTTCAGCAATCCAAATGCTCCGGATGCAATTGCAACACTGACCACCAGCACTCCGCAGACCGTAACGGTAACATGGACTATCAGCAATGGCGTATGTGCCAACAGCACTTCTTCCATTAAGCTGGTCCTCAATGCCGCTCCAACTGTAGCCGTAGCCGCTGTACCGCCGGTATGTAACGCAGACGGTTCTTTCAACCTGGTACTGTCTAACCCGACCGGTAACATTACCCAATACTCCATCAAAGCCGTGGCGCCTAACGCGCTGCCTGGCTTTACGGATATCGTAAATG
>NZ_JABAIA010000024.1 GCF_012641275.1 Chitinophaga varians
CATCAGCCTGCATGATGTGGGATATACATTGCAGACCGGAAGAGAAGCCATGGACGAGCGCCTGGCAGTGGTGGTGAAAGATGTCCCGTCGTTATTGGCCCAACTGGAAAAATATATATCCGGTGAACCCGGAGAATATTACCACGATAACTGCCGTAAGGAAAAGGAAGAAAGCGTGGCGACCGAAATGTTATCAATACAGGACCTGGCAATGGTGGGCCGGTCATGGGTGAAGGGAGCGACTATTAACTGGCAGGAGCTTTATTCGGCAGGCCAGAAGCCGCGACAGATCAGCCTGCCCACATATCCTTTTGAACAAAAACGCTACTGGATACCTATACGGGAAACAGCGTATAAACGTAATAGTTATAGGTTGCATCCGTTGTTGCATTGCAACGAATCTAATCTGAAGGAACAGAAGTTTACAAGCGTTTATACGGGATCGGAGTTTTTCCTGAACGAACATCGTTTATATAATGATAAAGTGCTGCCGGGTGCCGCTTATCTGGAACTGGCCAGAGTAGCGGGAGAGCTGTCAACAGGGGCGGGCGTGACCGGTTTACGGGACGTAACCTGGCAACGGTTGCTGAAAGTAGAAGATCAGGCCACCCCGGTGCATGTGCGGGTAGAGACATCAG
>NZ_JABAIA010000025.1 GCF_012641275.1 Chitinophaga varians
CGGGTGGCGCTGCTGCAATTGTCTGCCACCGAATACCTGCTGGCCTGGTCAGTTCATCATATAATCTCCGACGAATGGTCTATGCAGGTGATGGTGCGTGAGCTGGTGAGCCTGTACAACAGCTATGTGTCCGGCCAGCCGTCATCGCTGCGCGTGCTGCCGCTGCAATATAAAGACTATGCCGTATGGCAGCAGTCCGAACTCTCCGGAGAACAGCTGTCGGCGCACCGGGCATACTGGTTATCACGTTTTTCCGGTGAGCTGCCGTTGCTGGAGCTGCCAGCAGACCATAGCCGTCCGCAGGTGCAGGCGCACCGTGGCGGCCACGTGACTTTTGCATTTGACAAGGTATCCGGCAAAGCATACCAGGAGCTGCTGCGCAAGGAAGACGTGACCCTGTTCATGGGAGTGCTGGCACTGGTGAACGTGTTGTTGTACCGCTACAGCGGCCAGTCCGACCTGACGGTCAGCACACCTGTTGCGGGGCGTCATCACCCCGACCTGGAAGACCAGATCGGTTATTACCTGAACACGCTGGCCCTGAGAAACGAAGTTGCAGGCGACCGGAGTTTCAAACAGTTGCTGGCATCGGTGCGGGA
>NZ_JABAIA010000026.1 GCF_012641275.1 Chitinophaga varians
CCGCCGGTATGTAACGCAGACGGTTCTTTCAACCTGGTACTGTCTAACCCGACCGGTAACATTACCCAATACTCCATCAAAGCCGTGGCGCCTAACGCGCTGCCTGGCTTTACGGATATCGTAAATGCTACATGGGCCGGAGCTGGTACCATCAACGTAACCTACCCTGCTGCTACAGCGGCCGGTACTTATACCTTTGCGCTGACCATTCAGGACGGCAACAATCTGGGTTGCGTACTCACTAAAAATTTCTCTGTTAAAATTGATGCCAAACCGACCGTAAAAATCACCGCTAACCCGGATGAGATCTGCGCAGGCCAGGCTACTACTCTTAGCATCGACAACAGCAATACCGGTTACACTATCAAGTGGACTCTTGATGGTACCGCCCTCCCTGCTGCTGACAACAAAGTATCCTTCTCTCACACGCCCACTAAAGTTGGTGACAACGTATATGCGGTAACCGTGACCAACGGCGCTTGTACCGTAACCGACAACGTGACCGTGAAAGTAAGGTCTATGCCGACTGCTGATGCCGGCAAACCGGAGATCAAACAGTGTGACACCAAAGACTTCACCGTAAC
>NZ_JABAIA010000027.1 GCF_012641275.1 Chitinophaga varians
CCGGGGGGACCTGAAGTCGGTAACCGCAAGGAGCCGCCTAGGGTAAAACCGGTAATTGGGGCTAAGTCGTAACAAGGTAGCCGTATCGGAAGGTGCGGCTGGAATACCTCCTTTTTAGAGCTCATTATCCTTGAGCTGTTGTTTCCTTCTTCTTTCAAAAACATTAAGTTCTTTAGAAAACAAATCGCCAAGTTGGTAATAAGGACTGGAACGGTTAAGTGAATAGATACCAGCAACCGGCAACCTAGACAGATCCGTAGCTCAGCCTGGTTAGAGCACTACACTGATAATGTAGGGGTCAGCAGTTCAAATCTGCTCGGGTCTACAATGATTACGGGGGATTAGCTCAGTTGGCTAGAGCACCTGCCTTGCACGCAGGGGGTCATCGGTTCGAATCCGATATCCTCCACTTAATCAACTTAGTTCTTAAACACACACAACAAGATGTACGGCCAAACGGGCCACGGAGATCGGATCTCAGACATCAGCTAACGGTCAGTAAGTGATCGAAAGTTCTTTGAAAGAATGGAAACAACAGCACGAATCAAATTAGTGATAGTTTGATTCATAAACACAGGTAAT
>NZ_JABAIA010000028.1 GCF_012641275.1 Chitinophaga varians
GCTCGTTTCTTAACCACTCCACCAACAGCGCCGGATTGTTTTTGATATGGCTGTCGGGCATACAAACGGTGGCACCGCCAATGAGGCCTGTCAGGATATCTTTCAGCGAAGCGTCAAAAGTCATCGGCGCCAGCTGGCTGATACGGAAACTACCGTCTATGCCCCACTCCCGCTGATGCCAATGGATGTAATGGCTCAGCGACACGTGGGAGCCGATGATGCCTTTGCTCCTGCCGGTAGAACCCGAAGTGTAAAACACATAAGCACTGCCGGACGCATCGTAGTCCAGATCAGGGTCAGCTACACTGTATACAATATTTTCTATGGGAAGGTGATGTTCAAACGACAACGGCAACACGGTATCCACCGGACTGTCCAGGATAATTACCGTATCGATCTTAACAGCATGGGCAGCCAGCAATTGCTTTAGCGTGGCCGCATGCGCCGTAGTGGTAACGACGGCCTGCATCCCGGTCTCCGTTATCACCTGCAACAGATGATGAACAGCCTGGTCTGCCGACATCGGAACATACACGGCCC
>NZ_JABAIA010000029.1 GCF_012641275.1 Chitinophaga varians
CACCTGTTGCGGGGCGTCATCACCCCGACCTGGAAGACCAGATCGGTTATTACCTGAACACGCTGGCCCTGAGAAACGAAGTTGCAGGCGACCGGAGTTTCAAACAGTTGCTGGCATCGGTGCGGGAGACGACCTTGTCAGGTTTTGAACACCAGGTGTATCCTTTTGACATGCTGGTGGAGGAGCTGGGACTGGGAGGAGATTTGAGCCGGTCACCGCTGTCAGATGTGGTGGTGATATTACAGAACATCCGCTTAAACGATGAACAACAGTTAGAGATGCAGGGGCTGGAAGTGACACCGGAAGCGGCATCCCTGGACATCAGCAAGGGGGATTTACGTTTTCAGTTTTATCACGATGAACAAAGTGGTGTGCTTCATGGCAACATCGAATACAACAGTGATATTTTCAACCGGGAGCGTATAGAACGGATGGCGGCCCATCTCGGCCGCCTGATGGAGGCTGTTCATGCTAATCCTGATACAACGCTGGATGATATCAGCTATCAACAGGCGGGAG
>NZ_JABAIA010000030.1 GCF_012641275.1 Chitinophaga varians
CCGGGGGGACCTGAAGTCGGTAACCGTAAGGAGCCGCCTAGGGTAAAACCGGTAATTGGGGCTAAGTCGTAACAAGGTAGCCGTATCGGAAGGTGCGGCTGGAATACCTCCTTTTTAGAGCTCATTATCCTTGAGCTGTTGTTTCCTTCTTCTTTCAAATATTAGTTCTTTAAAAGTTAAGATGTAGACTTGAAATAAGAGTCAGGGATCGGATCTCACACATCGGCAACAGACTAGCAATAGTCTAAAGTTCTTTGACATATTGGGAAATGCAAGTTGTATACGGATAGTAATATCTATATACTAAAATATTTAAAGCGAATAAGGGCGCATGGTGGATGCCTAGGATCTAAGAGGCGACGAAGGACGTGGTAAGCTGCGATAAGCTACGGGGAGCTGCAAACGAGCATTACATCCGTAGATTTCCGAATGGGACAACCCGGCACGCTGAAGGCGTGTCACTCGAAAGAGAGCCAACGCAGGGAACT
>NZ_JABAIA010000031.1 GCF_012641275.1 Chitinophaga varians
AGATCTGCGAAGGCCAGGCCACTACACTCAGCATCGACAACAGCAATACCGGTTACACTATCAAGTGGACACTTGATGGTACCGCCCTCCCTGCTGCTGACGGCAAAGTATCCTTCTCTCACACGCCGACCAAAGTTGGTGACAACGTATATGCGGTAACCGTGACCAACGGCGCTTGTACCGTAACCGACAACGTGACCGTGAAAGTGAGGTCTATGCCGACTGCTGATGCCGGTGATCCGGAAATTAAACAATGCGCTAAGGGCAACTTCACCGTAACAGGTAACCAGCCCGCCGTCGATCAGAAAGGCGTGTGGACTTTTGTAGGTGCTGACCTGGGTGCACAAATCACCAGTCCAAACAACTACACCACCACTGTAACAGGCGTGCCTGCGGGTAAATCCGTGACACTGCAATGGACAGTGACCAACACCTTCAAGTCTTCCTGTACCGCTTCTGATCAGA
>NZ_JABAIA010000032.1 GCF_012641275.1 Chitinophaga varians
CAGTTGGAGCGGCATTGAGGACCAGCTTAATGGAAGAAGTGCTGTTGGCACATACGCCATTGCTGATAGTCCATGTTACCGTTACGGTCTGCGGAGTGCTGGTGGTCAGTGTTGCAATTGCATCCGGGGCATTAGGATTGCTGAAGGACACGCCGGTACCGGACCATGTACCTGTTTCGGTAGGTTTCGGTGCGTTGGCGTTCAGCTGGAAGACGTTATTACCACACTGGGTGATATCGCTGCCTGCTTTGCTTTCTGTGAGTGCTTCGGTGTTGGTCAGGATGATCTGATCAGAAGCGGTACAGGAAGACTTGAAGGTGTTGGTCACTGTCCATTGCAGTGTCACGGATT
>NZ_JABAIA010000034.1 GCF_012641275.1 Chitinophaga varians
TGAGTGCTTCGGTGTTGGTCAGGATGATCTGATCAGAAGCGGTACAGGAAGACTTGAAGGTGTTGGTCACTGTCCATTGCAGTGTCACGGATTTACCCGCAGGCACGCCTGTTACAGTGGTGGTGTAATTGTCAGGATTGGTGATTTGTGCACCGAGGTCAGCACCTACAAAAGTCCACACGCCTTTCTGATCGGCGGCAGGCTGGTTACCGGTTACGGTGAAGTCTTTGGTGTCACACTGTTTGATCTCCGGTTTGCCGGCATCAGCAGTCGGCATAGACCTTACTTTCACGGTCACGTTGTCGGTTACGGTACAAGCGCCGTTGG
>NZ_JABAIA010000035.1 GCF_012641275.1 Chitinophaga varians
CCACGTCCTTCTTCGCCTCTTAGATCCTAGGCATCCACCATGCGCCCTTATTCGCTTTAAATATTTTAGTATATAGATATTACTATCCGTATACAACTTGCATTTCCCAATATGTCAAAGAGCTTTAAGACTATTGCTAGTCTGTTGCCGATGTCTGAGATCCGATCTCTGTGGCCCGTTCGGCCGTACATCTTGTGTGTGTTTAAGAACTAAGTTGATTAAGTGGAGGATATCGGATTCGAACCGATGACCCCCTGCGTGCAAGGCAGGTGCTCTAGCCAACTGAGCTAATCCCCCGTAATCATTGTAGACCCGAGCA
>NZ_JABAIA010000036.1 GCF_012641275.1 Chitinophaga varians
TCTGATCAGAAGCGGTACAGGAAGACTTGAAGGTGTTGGTCACTGTCCATTGCAGTGTCACGGATTTACCCGCAGGCACGCCTGTTACAGTGGTGGTGTAGTTGTTTGGACTGGTGATTTGTGCACCGAGGTCAGCACCTACAAAAGTCCACACGCCTTTCTGATCGGCGGCAGGCTGGTTACCTGTTACGGTGAAGTCTTTGGTGTCACACTGTTTGATCTCCGGTTTGCCGGCATCAGCAGTCGGCATAGACCTTACTTTCACGGTCACGTTGTCGGTTACGGTACAAGCGCCGTTGGTCACGGTTACCG
>NZ_JABAIA010000037.1 GCF_012641275.1 Chitinophaga varians
AGCCGCCTAGGGTAAAACCGGTAATTGGGGCTAAGTCGTAACAAGGTAGCCGTATCGGAAGGTGCGGCTGGAATACCTCCTTTTTAGAGCTCATTACCTTGAGCTGTTGTTTCCTTCTTCTTTCAAAAACATTAAGTTCTTTAGAAAACAAATCGCCAAGTTGGTAATAAGGACTGGAACGGTTAAGTGAATAGATACCAGCAACCGGCAACCTAGACAGATC
>NZ_JABAIA010000038.1 GCF_012641275.1 Chitinophaga varians
AGCCGCCTAGGGTAAAACCGGTAATTGGGGCTAAGTCGTAACAAGGTAGCCGTATCGGAAGGTGCGGCTGGAATACCTCCTTTTTAGAGCTCATTACCTTGAGCTGTTGTTTCCTTCTTCTTTCAAATATTAGTTCTTTAAAAGTTAAGATGTAGACTTGAAATAAGAGTCAGGGATCGGATCTCACACATCGGCAACAGACTAGCAATAGTCTAAAGTTCTT